>JARROY010000030.1:0-19163 GCA_037383445.1 Anaerolineales bacterium
GAAATTGAACCGCTTTCCGCCAGCAGCCCGCTGCGGCGCATGGAAAATGTGATGCTGGCACCTCACAATGCCAATTCCAGCCCAAAAGCCTGGGAAAGGGTGCATTGGAACACGATCCGCAACCTGTTGGTGGGATTAGGGATATCCGTGGAAGATTTTTCACCGGCAAAATTTGAAGGGGAATGACGGGTAAGCCCCGTTTTGTGAGTTAGAATACTTCGGTAGCGTTAAATTTGAAGTGAGGCAAGAATGACGGATAAACGATCGGTTTTGATCACAGGGGCCAACGGCGGGATTGGCCGGGCTGCTGTGCTGGAATTTTCTCAGCGTGGGTGGGATGTAATTGGGGTAGATCGCGACCCTTTAGGATTTGAATTCCCGAAAGAAGGGTTCTTCCTCCAAGCGGATATTTCCAAACCCGAGAACGTCGATAAGATTTTCAGCCAGGTTGCCGAGTCCTACCAAAAGCTGGATGCCCTGGTTAACAATGCTGCCATCCAGATCGCCAAACCGCTGATCGAAACTACCCTTGAAGAATGGGATGCGCTGATGGCTGTAAACCTGCGGGCCGTTTTTTACAGCGTGCAGCGGGCGTATGCGCTGCTCAAGGCGGCCAAGGGAGCGATCGTGAATGTCTCTTCTGTCCATGCCGTGGCAACTTCCGCCGATATTGCCAGTTATGCGGCTAGCAAGGGTGCCTTATTGGCCTTGACGAGATCAATGGCGATTGAGTTTGCCAAGGACAATGTGCGGGTCAATGCCATCTTGCCCGGAGCGGTGGATACCCCAATGCTGGAAGCCGGCCTGTCTCGAGAGCATGTTTCCGGCGGGAGCTTGGAAGACCGCAAAGCAGACCTGGCCAGGAAGCATGTCATCGGCCGGGTGGGCACCCCCCAAGAGATCGCCAAGGCGATTGTTTTTCTGGCCGATAATGAGCAATCTTCTTTTATGACCGGCCACCCATTGATTGTGGACGGCGGCGCCACCATCCGCCTGAGCACAGAGTGATCGCATGCGGGAGACTTTCAAGCGCCTGACCCCTGATCCTGTCTGGGATGCCGCCCGGCAGTTGTTTTTTAGCGGAAAATATGCCCGGGAATGGCTGCAGGCCAGCCTCCATCCCTGGCGGCGCGCCAGCATTCAACGATTGGCTGAATATCAGGATAAGCATAAAGGTCAGCGCTGTGTGATCATCGGGAACGGCCCCAGTTTGAAGAAAACCGACGTTTCGAAAATTAAGAACGAGATCACTTTCGGCATGAACCGCATCTATCTGGCTTTTCCGGATTGGGGATTCCAGACCAGCTATTTTGTCTCGATCAATGATTTGGTGATCGAACAATGTGCAGAGGACATCCAAAACCTATCGATGCCCAAATTCCTTTCATGGCATTCTCATCCCTACATTCAATTCACTGAGGATATGATGTTTCTGCATACCACGTATTACAATCCATCCTTTGCGCAGGATATCCGCCGCCGGGTTTGGGAAGGAGCTACGGTCACGTATGTCGCCATGCAGTTAGCCTATTATATGGGTTTCAAGCAGGTGGTGCTGATTGGGGTGGACCATTCTTTCAAGGCCAAAGGCGACCCCAACACAACCGTGGTTTCGCAGGGTGATGATCAATCCCATTTCGACCCACGTTACTTTGGCAAAGGATTCCGCTGGCAGCTGCCCGACCTGGAAACCTCCGAACTGGCATATCGGCGGGCGCGCCAGGTGTTTGAACAAGATGGGAGACAGATTTTGGATGCCACCATCGACGGGCAGTTGGATGTATTCCCTAAAGTTACTTATGATACCTTGTTTTAGTTCCCCAAATGTTTTGCAGTCACGAGAGTGTGAATAGAATAAAAGTCAAATTGAGATAACCAATGTGATGGTCGAGTGCCCCGAGAGCATTTCTCGGGGCGTATCGAGACCAAAGTGTTGGAGTTTCATAGGTGTGGTCTCGATACGGTAAAAAATTGCCTACTCGATCACCGAAAAAATTCAACCATAACGGTAAAAATCACCACTTATGCAGTCACATCATCCTCTTTGGTATCCGTCAACTAAGTTATAATACCCGCCATGGCGGAAGCAACTCCTCTGGTCACGATTGTGACCCCTTCATATAATCAGGCCGAATATCTCGAGCAGACGATTAACTCAGTGTTGGGACAAGATTACCCGAATCTTGAGTATCTGATCGTGGATGGGGGTTCTACGGATGGCAGCCTAGAGATCATCCGCAAGTATGCCGACCGGCTTGCCTGGTGGGTGTCGGAACCTGACAACGGCCAGGCCGATGCGATCAATAAGGGTTTAACTCGAGCGACGGGTAAGTATGTGGCCTGGTTGAATTCGGATGATCTCTATTTGCCTGGCACGATTCATAAGGCCGTAGAGACCCTGGAAAAGTTCCCGGAGATAGGGCTGGTATACGGCAATCTGCTTTCGATCAATGCCCGCGGCGAGCATGTTAATACCATTCATTATCGCCCCTTTGCATTGGAAGATTTGCTGGCATTCTTTATCATCGGCCAGCCGACCGTGTTCATGCGCCGGGAGATATTGGAAAAAGTGGGCTACCTTTCAGAGGAGTATAACTATTTGCTTGACCATCATCTTTGGCTCCGGTTTGCCGTTGAATCGAATCTAAAATATATCCCAGAGCCCTGGGCAGCTGCCAGGTATCATCCTTCAGCCAAAAATATGGCCCAAGCGGAGCATTTCGGTGCTGAAGCTTTCCGGATTTTAGATTGGGCGCGCTCACAACCGAAAATGACCGTGGTGATAGAACAATCCGAAGACCGAATTATGGGCGGGCTGCATCGGTTTAATGCCCACTATCTTCTTGACGCTGGACAGCCGCTTAGAGCGCTCAAAGCATATCGCAATGTTTGGAAACATTACCCAGAGTTTGCCTTGCGACGGTTGAACCGGATAATGTTCTCCTTCATGAGTATTGCCGGGTTGGGAGGTCTAAGAAGGTTGATTTATCGACGTTATCTGATCGCACCTCCTCAGGTAAAGCCAGATGTAACAAACGATTATTCAATCAAACAGGTGAACCTGTTAGTCCAGCCTCGCAAGAAAACCCGCCCTATAGATGAGCTTCCTCCTATTCTGGTAACCGGGGCACATCGTTCCAGCACTACCTGGGTCGGTAAGATGCTGACCGCCAACCAGAAGTATGTCTATGTGAGTGAACCTTTGAATATTTACCACCGCAGGGGAGTCATGCGGGCACCGGTCAAGCACTGGTACACTTATGTAACGGATGAGAATCAGGACCAACTGCTTTCCAGTTTTTATGAAACTATGTCACTGCGCTATCATGGCTGGCTGGAGCTGACTGATCTCAGATCGATGAAAGATGTTGGCCGCATGCTGCGGGATTGGATTGCATTTACCTTTGGTCATAATACCGGCAAACAGGTTATGTTGAAAGATCCCTTTGCAGTATTTTCTGCGGATTGGTTTTCCAGAAGGCTGGGCTGTCAGGTGGTGCTCTCGGTGCGCCATCCGGCGGCATTTGTCAGCAGTTTAAAGCGTTTGAATTGGCCGTTCCAGTTTGAGGATCTGTTGGCCCAGCCGTTGTTAATGCGCGATTGGCTGGAACCCTTCCGGGAAGAGATGGTGCGCGCCCAGGAACAGCCAGTGGACATCATTTATCAGGCTAGTCTATTGTGGCGCATCATTTACCAGGTGGTTCATCAGTACAGTATTCGTTATCCTGAATTTCATATTGTGCGCCATGAAGATCTATCGCTCCAGCCTCTGCAGGAATTTAAAGCCCTGTACGATGCACTCGGAGTCCCGTTCACCAAGCGAGTTGCAGATCGGATCCATAAATCCACCAATCCGGGCAACCCCACAGAACTGCCATTAGAATCGATCCATTCGGTAAATCTGGACAGCCGGATGAATCTCAAAAATTGGCAAAAACGGCTTACAACCAGTGAAATTGAGCGCGTGCGGGAGATCACGGAAAATGTCGCGCGATATTACTATACAGATGAGGATTGGGAGTGAACATGGCTGAAAATTTCCCACTGGTATCTATTGTCACCCCATCTTTTAACCAGGCGCGTTTTTTACCCGCTACATTAGAGTCGGTGTTAAACCAGTCTTATCCCAATATCGAGTATATCGTCATCGATGGTGGTTCCACTGACGGGAGCGTGGCCGTGATTGAGGATTATGCGGACCGACTGGCCTATTGGGTTACCGAACCGGATAAAGGGCAAACAGAAGCGATCAATAAAGGGTTTGCCAGGGCTCATGGAGAAATTCTGGCATGGCTCAACTCGGATGATACCTATGAGCCTAATGCAGTCGCCCAGGCGGTTGAAAAATTTCAGCAAACCCCTGATATTGGGATGGTATATGGCGAAGCCAATTTTATCGACGAGTACGGGCAGAAGATCGGTCGATTCCCGGCCGCGCAGACAGACTACGAACGGCTTCGCAGAGGGTACGTGCATATCCCGCAGCAAGCTGCCTTTTGGCGGGCAGATTTATGGCGCCAGGTGGGTCCCCTGGATGAAAGCTTGTATTTTGCGATGGATTATGACCTTTGGCTGCGCTTGGCAAAGATCAGCCGGATCAAATATTATCCCAACCAGGTCTGGGCGAATTTCCGGCTGCACGGCGAGTCGAAAACGATTGCTGAAGATGACCGATGCTGGATGGAAATGGTGCAAATCCACCAGAGGGATGGGGGACGACAGGTGTCAATGTTAACGATAAAATATATTTTGCGTAAACTCTTGGCACCGCTGGTCACCTGGCGTCGCCGTCGGAGGGTGCAAATGGCAAGGGAGATAGACTGAAATGAGAAAGTATGTAAGTGGATTACTGTATGTAGATTCACATGATTCGATTGTCAGAGTCCTTCGATCCTGGCGCTTGTGGATTGTTGGGGCAATAATCGGTACTCTGTTGGCGTCAGGAGTGTATGCACTTTTTCCGCCGCCTTACCGGGCGAGGGCGGTCGTAGTGGTAGACCACAACCTGGAAGAAGCCTGGGAATTCGGCTCAGGCCAGTTATTCTACTTTTTGGGCCGAGAGACGCGCAAATTGCAGGAGTTGGCTTGGAGCGATGAAACCATGCAGTTGGTTGCCGACCAGGTTGGTGATGTCAGCGTTCGCGAGCTGAGGGACAATATCCTCCATCTCAGCCAACCGGAAGACGGCGGCTGGTATTTCTTTGCTGATTCCCAGGATGCTGACCGGGCGGAACAGATTGCCGGTACATGGGCGACGGTGTTTTACCAGCAGACCTACGCGGCAATTGAAATTTCTGCGGAGCTGGAAGCAATGCGCCGGGAGATCAATGATGTTTTAGAGCGAAGCCCGAATTTGTCGGAAAGAGATCTGCAGAAATTGATTGATCGGATTTCGCCTACATTATTTGAATCGAAAGGGATTTCTTATTATATTGAGCTAAGCCTGGCGCAGACCGAAGACTTGATGATTAGCCGGAGCGTACCCCTCTCAGTGTATATCCTGGCAGGTTCAATTATCGGGGCTTGCAGCCTAGCTTTGGCAGCCCTAATCCTAATAAGGGCAGAGGAAAAAGATGCTTTCATGGTTGAGTAATGAACGCTTAGAAAAATGGATGCAGGTGCTGTGGGGTATTGTGCTGTTTACAGTACCTGTGACCAGTTTTCGTTGGCTGCCAAATGTTATGGGGAAAACCCATGTCCGGCCGTTGGCTTTCTACCCACTGGCTTTGTTGGTGCCGGTGTTATTGGTTTATCTGATACGCACCAAGTCTTTTCGTTGGCCGGCACCTAGTGCCCCCCTGATGGGATTTATCCTGATTGCAATCATTTCCACATTGGTTGGCGGGCTGTACGCCCCACTCGGTCTACGTGGTCAGACCTATTGGGGTTGGGCGCTTAGAGCTTGGCTTTCCTTGATCATCGGGATGGGTTTTTTCTGGGTGTCTGTATTGCTTTCTCGATCAGAAACCTTTTTACGTAAATCCTTACCTTGGATGTACGCGGGATTAGCTCTCACGATAATTTGGGGGATACTCCAGGCGATTGCTTTGAACACTTCATTGATTGATATTAACTGGATCAATAAAATTCAGCTCAGTATTTCGATCCAACACCAATTCAAGATATGTTATTATCCAGTGTTATTATCCGCATTACTAACCCGCTTCAGGTTAACAAAATACAGCTGGCTTGAACCCGTTTTAGCCCTTGGTGCATTAGTATTACTGCTGCTTAGTTATTCCCGCAGTGGAATCATCGGGTTGCTGGTATCGGTAGTGATCACCATGCTGACGGTAGGCAGGGGAATTCTGGTTGGGATCTGGTCCTGGTTTTGGGCGCCATTTGTTTCGCCAGAGATTCCGGGCAGATTGAATCGAATAATAATCCTATTGCTGATCGCTTTGCTTTTGCTGGCGGCCTTTATGTGGCTGGATCGGTACGATTACTTTGCGAGTTTGTGGAATGCTGATCTCAGTCAGGGATTGATCGCTTATGTTCGAGATATTGCCGCGGCACCCCGGGTTGCATATATCCAGGCTGGGATCAATATCTTCAATCTGCATCCCTGGCTTGGGGTTGGTCTTGGCGGAAGCAGCTTTTATCTCTTTGAACATCTACCCAATTGGGCATTGAGCGAACCATACGAAATATCCATGCAGTTCAGTCCAGATTCGAATGAGATTCCAAATGTGCGCAATCTGATCATCAGGTTGCTCTCAGAAACAGGCTTTCTTGGTTTCTGGTTTTATCTGGCGTTTATGCTGTCGGTATTGGGGAGCATCCGACAGATGTTCCTGTCTCGCAGGAAATTAATGATTTATGCCTCTGTCGCCGGGTTGACCGCTTGGCCAGCGATCATATTACGGCAATTTACTCTCTCCACCTTGACCTCTCCTGTAATTTGGATCAGTCTCGGAATGGTGGTGGGATACGCGCATCATGTGCTGGAATCACCCGCAAAACGAAATGTACAGAAGGAGTCAATTTGAGCGATCGTAAAGCTCTGATATTAGGAATAGTTCTTGGAGGGTTATTGTTGAGTTGTTTGTGCCTGGCAGCCTTTTTAGGCGGGGGCGCAATTGCCGTGCGAGAATGGCTGTCTAGCACCGATACTTTTTGGCTCAATGATATTGTTGATTCGAGCACCCCAACCCCAACCGCCCAGGTTTTGGAAACCTGGCAGGTCACGGAGGAGGATATAGACCTTGATGTCCAGAACCTACGCCTCCTTGATGAGGTAGAGGTGCCGGAAAATGACCCCGCTGATCTGGCTGGGCGTTTGGCAGGCGTCAAGAATGTGCCGGAAACAGCACCAGACCCCGATGCGCCATATTCCGTAGGAGCCAGTAAATCTTTCTGGGTCACGAACACCAGTACCAATATCAGCAGTCTGCGCCCAACCGTCCTGCGTTATGTCACAAACCACGCCTATTTTTGGGTGGGTGAAGATGTAAACTACCGCCAGGATGATCTGCAAGCGCTGGCGGATACATTTGAAAATCATATATATCCCACCACGCGTGAATTTTTTGGCAGCGAGTGGACTCCAGGCATTGATGAGGATCCACACATTTATATTGTCTACGTTTCGAATGTTGGGTTAAGAACGGCTGGGTATTTCTCTTCAGGGGATTCAATCCATCCGCTGGCGTACGAATATTCCAACGGCCATGAATTGTTCGTTTTTAATGCCGACAACTCTCCCCTGGATGATCCTTTCACATATGGTGTCCTGGCACATGAATTCCAGCACATGATCCATTGGTATCATGACCGGGATGAATTCTCCTGGGTTAACGAGGGGTTTTCCGAGGTCTCCACCTACTTAAATGGTTATGACCCAGGCGGGTTCGCCAATTATTTTGCCGGGAACCCAGACATTCAATTGACCGATTGGCCAAACAATTCCAATGCCACTACGGCGCATTATGGCGCGTCTTTCCTGTTCATGGAGTACTTCTTAGATCGAATGGGAAAAGAAGTAACCCAACAGCTTGTGGCGTACCCTGCCAATGGCCTGAAAGGTATTGACCAGCTGTTTGAAGAAATTCAGGCTCAAGATCTCTTAACTGGCGAGCCGATGACGGCAGATGATCTGGTTTTGGATTGGGCGCTGACGAATTATATTTTGGACCCAACGGTGATGGATGGACGATTTGACTATCCAAGCTACCCAGACGCCCCCAGGATTTATGAGACCGAAACGTTTTATAGCTGCGCGCCAGGATCCCAGCCGCGTACGGTCAGCCAGTACGGAGTCGATTATATCCGGCTGACCTGTCCTGGAGAACATACGCTTCATTTTAAAGGTGCGCTCAAAACCGGGCTCTTGCCCCAGTCTTCCTATTCTGGTGATTACAGTTTCTGGTCGAATAAGGGAGACGAATCGGATATGACCCTCACCCGCCAATTTGATTTTTCAGATGTCTCTGGGCCGCTGACTTTTTCTTATTGGACCGCGTACGATCTTGAGGAAGATTATGATTATGCCTATTTACTCGCCTCCACAGATGGTACCACCTGGGAATTCGTCCAAACCCCCTCAGGCACAGATGAAGACCCAAGCGGCAACAGCTATGGTTGGGGATACAATGGTGTATCCGGAGACGATATGGGTTGGATTCGGGAGGAGGTGGATCTCTCCCGCTATGCTGGGCAGCAGGTCTGGCTGCGCTTCGAGTATGTGACCGATGGAGCCGTCAATGGGGAGGGGATGTTGTTGGACGATTTTTCCATTCCGGAGATCGGATATTTCAGCGATCTAGAACAGGATGATGGCGGATGGGACGCTCAGGGTTTTGTGCGGGTCTCAAATTATCTGCCGCAGACCTTCCGTTTAGCATTGGTCAAAAACCAGGGAGGGAAAATCGTGGTCGAATATCTTGATCTACCCGAAGACAATCAGCTCGATATCCCTCTGCAGATTGGGGACGAGGTGGATGAGGTCACTTTGGTCGTTCTTGGCACAACGCGTTTTACCCGCCAGCTTGCCCCTTACCAGATCGATTTTTTGCCATAAGGCTATCCATTTAGACTAAAACGGTGATTAAATGACAGACGGTTTGCGACTAGCAAACCTTCTGCTGTTGATTCAAGTTGAATCACAACGGAAGTAAAAACTTCCTAGATTAGTGACCCTGGGGCTGACCTATTTTTCGAGCTGGATACCCGAATTCGGCTGGCGCAGGTTTGCCAGGTACTCTTCCAGTTCAGACCTGCGTTCAGCGGCTGCCTGGCTCAGTTCATCCTGCAGGGCAGTGAAGCGCTCGCGAATCTGGGCGCGGAGAGTATCTCCGGAACTGGGGGTCAGCAGAAGGGCCAGTGTGGCACCGACAAGGGCTCCCATCAGGGTGCCGCCGAGAAAACTTAGGAACTTTCTCATTAATTTGCTCCTTTGTAAACGGATTTGATCGAAGCGCGGCTTCGATTTTGACTGTTGTTGTGTACTGTTCCTATTATAGAAGAGAATCGGTACAAAATAAAGGTTTTTGTACTTTTAAGTACATTAGGACTATAAATTTCTGTAAAGACTCAATTGGAGCAGGTGGGTTGAGTGAAAGAGTATAGGGTTATGGATCGAACTTGACCCCCAACTATATTTAGTGTAAACTAAAAATAAATTTAATAATAATAAATAAGGTGAAACGATGGACGACTCAAAAGATTCTCGGAAGAAAGCCCTTATCCGCCCTAAGGGGATCAGTTTCTTGTTTATTTTCATGTTCGGCGTCGGTTCGGCGTTTTTCATTCCTTACGGAGGCATTGACTGGTGGGAAGCCTGGCTGCTGCTCTCGCTGTGGCTGGCTTATTTCCTGCTGATGCTGACGGTAGTGAAAAAGATCAACCCCGATGTGGTGGAAGAACGCGCCAACTCTTTGGACCGCTTTTCCCAATCCTGGGACCAGATTATCGTCAGCATTTATCAGGTTGTCTCGCTGAGCCTGTACATCATTGCCGGGCTGGATGTTGGGCGCTTTGGCTGGACGGCGGAGGTTCTGGGCGGGGTGCCTGCATGGCTCAAGTGGATCGCTTTCGTGTTTGTCCTTTTTGTCTATCTCTTTCCCTGTTGGGCGATAATTTCTAACCCGTTTGCATCCGGTGCGGTACGCATCCAAGAGGAACGCGAGCACCAGGCGGTTGCCAGTGGCCCGTATCGCATTGTCCGACATCCGATGTATCTGGGCACAGTGGTGTACGGGTTTGCTTTTCCTCTGTTCTTAGAATCCGATTGGGCACTGATCCCGGGAGTGATCGTGATCGGGTTATTCATCTTGCGCACTGCCCTGGAAGATAAATTCCTGATGGCAAATTTACCGGGATACCCCGATTATGCCCAACAAACGCGCTATCGGCTTCTCCCGGGGGTCTGGTAGGGAATTGAGAGAATAGGAATTGAACCTATGGTCTCATTGACTGGGGTATAAATCATATTATTCACGCATTTTTTGAGAATCCTTTTGTTTATCTATGGCATGATTAAGAATCTCGATAAATTCATCGACTGGTACACGATGAACGCGTGCAGCGACATCAACCGTCAGGGCTTTTGTCAGCATTCGCCGAAAAGAATATCGGGCCACGCGCTTTACACCAAATACTTCCATTACATCAGCAATATCACCATAAGTTTCTAATATCTCAGAGACTCGCGTGTTCTTAGTGATTTCCATTTTCAGGCTCCTATTAATAATTTGGGACAGATTCGATAAAATCTATTTCATACTACCCCATCTTCATTAGAAAATTATAGATTCTTTATTGGGAAGTTTTGATTATTTCACAGAAGAAGTGTACCCATCGAGATTTGAAATGCTCTAGTTCACATCTTGTTGAGGGGGGTAAAAACTAGTGTTCACCCATTTTGATCCACTATTTAACCGCTGAAAGAAATAGAAATAACGGAATACGACTCCGCCGAATAAATAGGTCTTTATCTTTAAAATTTTCGCGGACTGGTTTTGACTCACGTAAAGCTTCAATCGAAAATCCAACCTTCTGCAAGCCGATATACAAATCCTCTATCGTGCGGTGATATTGGTACACATAGTTATCTCCCAATACAACCTTTCTCCGCCCAGTAGAAAAGTAATTGTCTACTATCCAATCTTCTCGTCTGCTTCCGGGTTGCCGGCTTTTATCCGACGCGGTAATGATTGGATGGACAATGGAAAATACGAACCGTCCGTTTTTAACAAGAGCTTTGTGAACATTTAGAAATACTTCCCCTATGTTCTCAATATAGTGAAGCGCAAGACGTGATATAACGAGATCAAATTGGTTTGCAGGATATCCCCAAGACTCAATTTTTGAATGCACGATATTCGCTGGTTGATCTTTCAAAACTGTTTTAGCAACCTGCACCATTTTTTCTGAGGCGTCTATTCCAAGGTAATTATTGCACCCAGCTTCAAATAACTCCAGGGCAAACATTCCATCACCACAGCCTAAATCGAGAATTTGTCTTCCTTTAACCTCTCCAAGCAATTGCAAAAAGGTTGGTTTTTCCAAAGTCTCGTTCGGACCATCTGGACGATGCCGGGATGAAAGGTAGGTTTTAAAAATATCGGGATCCTCAAAGAAATCGGGACCGAATTTTGTTTCACTCATTGAGTTTCCTTAGTTTGATTATTAACCCAGTTGGAATTATCTTCATCATCTTACACAAAAAATAAGAGCCTGTCATCAATAAACAGGCTCGTGTACTCACCGAAGGTTATTGTTCTCCCATTTTATGCAAAAATATGCGCCGGGTACACAATGAATTTTAGATATTACAGTTCAGTAAAATCTATCCTCTCCACCTCCACCGAACTATTTTTAAGATCGGGGTAACTTAGCCATTTCATTGCACCGTTGAGTTCTCGGATAATATGTTCTGCCTCAACGGTGAAACCATCTTCAAATTCCATGGATTCCGTGGTGTGGGCGTCTTTAATCAAGGTGAGATGGTAGCCTTTATCTAACGCGCCATAGGCAGTCGCACGGATGCACCAGTTTGTGGCAGCACCGGCCAGTACAATATGTGATGTCCCAAATTGTGAGAGGGTCTCTTCGAGCGTAGTTTGCTCAAAAGAGGAATTGAATTTCTTGTAAATACGAGTTTCATTTTCCGCAGGAACCAATTCCGGGACGATTTCCCACTCCGGACTACCATAGATTAGCCCGTCATCTGAATGCTGTACCCAGATCACCGGCACATTCTGGTCCCGGGCTTTTTCAACAGCCCTGGAAATATTTTTGATGATGCGTGGTGTATTCCACAATCCTTGCATGACACCGACCTGTACGTCAACGATAATCAGGGCAGCTTTATTTTGGTTATTTGACATTTATAATTTCTCCAGTTTTCTTATCCTCAAGACCTCTCTACTCCTGATACGCATCCTTCTTCAATTCGGCGATGAACGGCCAGGTGCGGTGGCGCTCGGCAAAATCCAGACCGTAGCCCACTACCCACACATCCGGGATTTTGAACCCGAGGTAGTCGATGTGCGTTTCGATGGCTTTGCCTTCTTTTTGGGTCAGCACGCAGGTCTTGATCGAGGCTGGTTTTCTGGTCTTCAGCACCGTATAGAGGTAATCGATCGTATTCCCGGTATCCACGATATCTTCAATGATCAGCACATTTTTCTGGTAGATGTCGGCGCGCAGGTCGAGCAGGATGCGTACCGCCCCGGAGACGGCTGAATGCCCGTAGCTGGAAAGAGCCATGAAATCGATATAATGCGGGATGGTCAGGTGGCGGGCCAGGTCGGCAGTGAACATAAAACTGCCCTTGAGAATCCCGATCAGGACGATACTGCCTTTCCCGGCGTAATCCTCTGATATTTGTTTGGCTAATTGCTTCACACGCGTCTGGATCTGTTCTTCAGTGATCAAAATCCGCTCAAATTCATGATACAGTTTTTGCATTTTTCGCTCCTATGATTATTTGGCATCCTTATTATAAAGCCTATCTGGCAGGTTGCCATTGTTTTGAAAATCACTTCAAACCATGTAGAATGATTAATAGATTTTCTTTGTGTTGGGCAAATATTTAGGAGGCGAGATGAACCACCGGTTGATTTTTGTATGCCTTGTGCTCGCTCTCTTGCTGGTTGGATGCCAACCTGGTGGACCGGAATTCGATCGGGCAGCGATCAGATCGGAAGTAAACCAGGTTCTCCTTACGGCCAGATCCGATCTGCCGTCGACTCCCACCTTTACCCCTCAGCCCACATTTACGCTTACTCCTTCCCCATCTCCTACGCCGCAGATCGACCTGGTTGTTCTGGCAAGTGAGCTGGAGGTTTATCAGGCTCCCATAAAGAGCTATGGGGTCAAGTTCACACTCGCTCCACAGGATCAGGTGAAAGTGGTAGGGCGGAATGAGTCTTGTAAATGGCTGCAGGTGTTGAAAAATGAACAGGACACCGGTTGGATCAGGAATACTGCCGCTCAAGTGGAGTTCAATCTTACATGCGATGACCTGCCCCTGGGGACATTTCGTCCCAAGACCGGCATGGTCGTTCTTGATAAACGCCAGAAGCAGGACAACACAGCCTTCATTGTGGAGAATGGTCTCTCCACGGATGGTGTCGTTATTCTGGTAAACCAATCCGAGAAACCGATTTACGCATTTTATATCCGGGGTAACGAATCTCACACCGCGCAAGGAATACCAGCCGGGACGTATTGGGTCTTCTTTTCCACCGGGGATAGGTGGCTTGTGAGCGCCAACATTTTTTCTAAAGATGCCCACTATCAGAAGTTTGATGAATCATTCAAGTTTATAAACGGCTATGAATGGCAGGTTACCCTTCACCCAGTGATCGGTGGAACCGCCAACCTCGATCAGGTCGAAGAGGTGGACTTTCCTGACTTGTCGGAATAGGGAGCGGAAAACTGGTGAGGATTGCCTCAGCTTTAGGGTTTAAAGGAGGATCATTCTTGGAGAAAGGTGTGTTTTGTGGGGCAGATTTTTCTTAACTTCCTCTCATCCTGACATCATAGAAACTACAGTGTTAGGCCATATTGGTTTTAGCCATAATTTAAGTAATCTATCCTTAAGGGGATTAGATCGTTTTTATTCTTTGGTTGGCAGGTTCTAAGAGCCAGGGGTCATAAATGAGACAAAAAATAATCCAACGGATGGTTCAAGTATTGATTACAGCCCTGATTCAGGGGTTGGTATTGTTCCTGGCTGCGGGAGATTTGGGCTGGACATGGGGATGGGTGTTTATTGCCATCTATGTCGTGTCTGTACTGATCAATGCAATCATGCTCTTCCGCACCAACCCAGCGGTAATTGCCGAGCGTGCCGACAGCGAGGGCGGCAAAGGGTGGGATATACTGTGGGGCGGACTGGCCTTCGGCCTGATGTCGATTGGGGTGCCGGCGATCGGCGGGCTGGATATTCGCTTCGGCTGGAGCGGAGAGCTTGGCTTGGGATGGCATTTGGCCGGGGTAGGGTTGTACCTGTTGGGTGGGGTGCTTTTTGCCTGGGCGATGTCCGTCAATG
Organism: Anaerolineales bacterium; assembly: GCA_037383445.1. GTDB lineage: Bacteria > Chloroflexota > Anaerolineae > Anaerolineales > UBA11579 > UBA11579. The sequence goes on from JARROY010000030.1 coordinate 14,501, forward strand.
CCAAGTTCGCTACGGTTGTCCGCATCGGCGCTGAGGGCACCCATCCCGTCGCGATGGATGGCCCGTACCGCATTATCCGCCACCCCGGGTATCTGGGGGCTTGTATCCAGTCTCTCGGTCTTCCACTGCTTTTTGGCTCCTGGTGGGGGTTCATTGCGGCTGGCCTGGCGATTGTATTCATCATCATCCGGACTGCCTTAGAAGATGCCACTCTGCAACTCGAACTGGCGGGTTATGACGCCCTGGTCCGTCAGACCCATTACCGCCTGCTGCCGGGGATTTGGTAAGGAGTACGTTATGACTGAAATTAAAACCGTGTTTGATTTCCAGGCCCAGGTGGGCCTGACCAAGCATATGGGCAGCTTGCCCGCAACCAGAGAACTGGTAAAACTGTGCCAGATATTACCTGGTTACCGGGTGCTGGATGTAGGCTGTGGGGCGGGAAGAACACCTGTCTACCTGGCCAAGGAGTATCAGCTGAGAGTGGTTGGGGTCGATATCCATCCTGGCATGGTCGCCGCCAGCAGGGAACTGGCTCAGCGTGAAAAAGTGGATGATATGGTCTCCTTCTGGAAGGCCGACGCACAAGATCTCCCGTTTGAGGACAATTCATTTGATGCCGTGCTCGCTGAATCTGTCACGGCTTTCCCATCAAACCAACAGCAAGCGGTTAATGAATATGCCCGGGTATTAAAACCTGGGGGGTATTTGGGGATGAATGAATCCACTTATCTTCAGCCCAACCCTCCGGCCGAGATCCAGGCTTGGGTCAGCCAGGAGGCCGCCATGCATGCTCAAATCCACACCAGTCGGGGTTGGCAGAGGCTGCTGGAAAATGCAGGGCTGGAGATTATGTCGGTACGCCTGTTCCCCCTGGATGTCAAGAAAGAAGCCGCCCAGACCATGAAACGCTACGGTGTGCGTGGTCTGGCGCGCACCTGGAGTCGGGCACTCGGTATGTATATCACCCAGCCTGAAGTGCGTGAGATTATGAAGCAGGGAACAACCGAGGTTCCCCAGGGATTGATGGATTATTTTGGCTACGGCTTATATACTGCCCTTAAGCCAGACTAGGTTTTCGCTGGCAGGATTAATCAAAAAAGAGGCTCTGTTTTCAGAGCCTCTTTGCATTTTTACTTGATCGAACTTACTGGTGAATGGCGTGTCCCAGGGCGTCTTCCGCGATTTCAAACAGCACTTCTGTCAGGGTGGGGTGTGCGTGCACATTGCGCGCAATCTCCGCGGGGGTGATCTCCATCAGCTGTGCCAGGGTCAGTTCGGGGAGCAGCTCGGTCACCTCGGGGCCGATCAGGTGCGCCCCAAGGATTTCGCCATATTGAGCGTCGGTGACCAGTTTGGCAAACCCGGCATAATCGCCCAGCCCAAGGGCTTTCCCGTTGGCCTGGAAGTTAAACCGGCCGACTTTAACCTCATAGCCGGCTTCTTTGGCCTGCTCTTCGGTCATTCCAAATGAGGCAATTTGCGGCTGGCAGTAGGTGGCTTTGGGCATGTTCTGGTAGTTGAGGGTCACGGTGGGCGTGCCGGCGATATTCTCCGCACACACAATCCCTTGGGCCATCCCGGCATGCGCCAGCATCAGCTTACCGGTCACATCGCCAATTGCCCAGATACCCGGTACATTGGTCGCCATCCGTTCATCGATCTCGATAAATCCGCGCGGGTTGAGCTTGACGCCAACTTCCTCCAGCCCAAACCCTTTACTGTTGGGTACGAAGCTGGCGGCCATCAAGACTTGCTCGGCTTCCAGGGTCTGGCTGCCGTCAGCGGTTTCCACATTGACCTTGACCTTGGTCTTCAGCTTTTCCACGCCGGTGACCTTGCCCCCAGTGATCGATTTGATTTTACGCCTATCGAAGGCTTTGGTCAGTTCTTTGCTGACTTCCGGGTCTTCATTGGGCACCAGCCGGTCGAGCATCTCAACCAGAGTTACCTCTACCCCATAACTGTTCCAGATTGTGGCAAACTCAACCCCGATGGCCCCAGCCCCAATGATGACCACCGATTTCGGCAGGGTTTCCTGCAGGATGGCTTCTTTATACGTCACCACCTGCTGTCCATCCACCTCGACGCCGGCACATCAATCTGATTCTTGCGCATCAGGAAACCGACCCCTTTGACTAGGCGGTTGGAAACCTGACGGCTGCGCTTGAGTGCTACCCCATAGTCCAAGGTCAGGTTTTCGAAAGAGAAGCCGAACTCCTTGCCGCGTTCCCGCAGGGTGTGGGCGACTTCGGCGTTCTTCAGCAAGCTCTTGGAGGGGATGCAGCCCACATTCAGGCACACCCCGCCAATATATTCTTTTTCAATGATTGCAACCTTCTGGCCGAGTTGCGCGGCGCGGATCGCAGCAACATAACCGCCAGGACCAGCTCCAATCACTATCACATCATACTCACTCATTTTTTACCTCAATAAAAATTAGTTTAATTTCTTTCAAAATCAACAAAGTTTTCGCAGACACATCTCTCTGATCTGCTAAAAATCTCCATGTTCCAGTTTTCCCCGGATGGCTGCCAGGAAGTAGTCCGCTACTGCCCCGTCCAATATACGGTGGTCAAAGGTCAGGCTGAGATACACCATCGGCCGGATCGCAATTGCGTCGTCCACCACCACCGGGCGCTTCTGGATTGTGCCGGTGCCAAGGATACCACATTGTGGCTGGTTGATGATGGGCGTGGCGAACAGAGAGCCGCTTGTGCCGTGGTTGGTAATCGTGAAGGTACCGCCGCGTACTTCTTCTGGGGTAAGCTGCTTGGCGCGGGCGCGGTGAGCCAGATCGTTGATCGCCAGGGCTGTTTGCAGCAAGGATAGCTGGTCGGCATTCCGAATCACCGGAACGATCAGCCCCTCCGCATCCATCGAGACGGCCATCCCGATATTAACCTCTTGCTTCAGCAGAATACCATCCTCCGACCAGGAGGAATTGACGATTGGGTAAGCTCGCAGTGCTGCCGCGGCTGCCTGGACAAAGTATGCCGTGAAGGTCAGCTTGGCACCCTGGCGGGCAAAATTGTCTTTATTGGCTGCCCGGTGGGCGAATACCTGGCTCAGTTCTGCCTCCACGAATGTGCTGACATGGGGGGAAGTGTGCTTGCTTTCCAGCATATGCTTGGCGATTGATCTGCGTACGGGAGTATGCTTGATGATCGTCCCCGGCTGCATGTGGGCAAAAGCTGGATGCGGTTGGATGCCAGTGCTGAGCGGTGCCCCCCCTCCCTCGATCACGCGCTGCATGTCATATTTGGTGATGCGTCCTTCTCTCCCGGTACCGCTGACCTTGTTCAGTCCCACCGCTCTGCAGATAGCGCAGCACATCTTGTTTGGTAACCATTCCGCCCATCCCGCTGCCTTGAACATTGGCAGGGTCAAGGTTGTGGCTGGAGGCAATTTTGGCGGCCAGCGGGCTGATCGCGCCCAGCAAAAAGTCTCCCGGGTTGGTGGGAGTAGAAACAGCTTCAGAAACTGGCTGAGATACGGGAACAGGCGCGGGTATTGCGGGTGATGGGGATGCCACAGGTGCTGGCTCTGCGGCTGCCGGGGCAGGAACCGAGGTTTCAGGGATAGGCTTGGAGGGAGCAGCAGCCGGGGGAGCTGACACGGTGTCTTCTTTGGGGATTTCTTCGCCGGGTTGGCCAATCCAGCATAAGGTCTGGTTGACTGCCACCACAGTTTCGGGGGGCTGCAGGATTTTAAGCACCGTCCCGCTCACCGGACTGGGGATTTCGGTATCCACCTTATCGGTGTTTACCTCAACCAGGGGTTCATATTGTTCGACCGGGTCGCCTTCTTTCTTCAGCCATTGCGTGATGGTGGCATCCATCACCCCTTCCCCCATTTCAGGCAGAGCAACTTTTGTTGGCATATCCGCTCCCAATTCTTTACAAGATTAGTCTGTTTTACCCTGCTATTTTATCAGAAAGCGGACGAGGTATATCAGAAAAGAAGGCGATTTGGTGTGGTGAATCCGGAATTTATCCCTGATCTTTCCCGGTGGTCGAGTAGGCATCTTTTTGCCGTATCGAGATCACCTATCGGATCATAGAAGTTCATAGTCTCGATACACCCAGAGAAAGGCACTCTGGGCACTCGACCATCACATATTCGAGTTTATCCTGAATTTACCCATGAGATCTGCCACTACCAAACAACTGGCGGCTCTGGGAAAGGGAAAATTGGCCACCAGGTCGTCTGGAAGTAGTGTGGGATTGAATAAATAGGTGTGACTTTATTCAGGACCTTTCCGTCTGCCGAACCCAACCAGTAATCCAACTCCGATTAAGATCAGGATCACCGGCGTCACCATATCCATTAAGCCCCAGTCCAATTCAAAAATGGCGATTACCCCGGCCAAACCCACGGCAGCCGCTCCAGCGAGATTGACGACAATTAAAATCCAGGAATGCCGCCCGATGATCAGCAGCAGCCCGGTAAACAGGCCGCCCAAAGCTGCAATCAGAATGAAAACTCCCCACCAATTCTCAAATGGGACCAGGGAGGTGGCATCAAACAAATCTAGATTGCGGCCGAGGAAGGTAATCCCCAGCAGGAGGGCGGAAAGCCCAATGAAGAACGGCCATGGGCGGTGTCGCAGTAATGCGGTCGGCACTTTGATATCTTCTGGCCGCGGGAAAGGCAGCCCGCT
>JARROY010000031.1:0-10960 GCA_037383445.1 Anaerolineales bacterium
AGCGACGAGGACCGTGGCACGAGTAGGAGTCCAACTTGCCGGCGGAACACTCCCGCAAGGATGGGGAAGTGCATTTTTAGTCCTTCAACTAGGAGTAAGGTATCTTCTGTCATGAGCGTTCCTCGCCAGTATTCACATCAACCCAGCAAGCAATTCGATGGTTAGGAGCAACCAATTCGAGTGGGGGGTTTTCATTCCTGCACCGTTCGACTTCAATAGCGCATCGAGGTGCGAATGGGCATGATGTCGGGATTTCATATAAGACAGGCGGAATTCCATCGATGGAAAGCAGCCTGTGGTGTACTTTTGCGTCCAGGCGTGGTAGGCTTTTCAACAAACCTAGCGTATAAGGATGTAAAGGATTGGCGTACAAGTCTTTTACGGAGGCTTCTTCAACAAAATACCCGCCGTACATCACGATGACGCGTTTTGCTAAACCAGCAACAATTCCAAGGTCGTGAGTAATCCAAATGATCGCCAGACCAAGTTCTTTGCGCAATCTTTTTACAAGTTCGACGAACTGCGCTTGAATGGTCACATCCAGTGCAGTCGTGGGCTCATCTGCAATCAGGATTTGGGGGTTGCAAGATAGAGCCATAGCGATCATCACCCTTTGCCGCATCCCGCCTGAAAATTGATGAGGATAATCATTCAATCTATCTTTGGCGTTGGGGATGCCAACCATTTCGAGTAGTTCTGCTGCTCTATGGTTCGCTTCTTCCTGCGAGAATTTTAAATGCAGCATCATCGATTCGGTTAATTGTTTTCCTATGGAAAGGACGGGATTCAAGGAACTTAGCGGGTCCTGGAAAATCATTCCAATTTGACTCCCCCGGATTTGATTGATTTCCTCAGATTCCATTTGGATGAGATCCCGCCCAAAAAAGTTGGCACTTCCGCCGATAATTTCTCCAGGTGGGGAGGGAATTAGTTTTAATGTTGCAAGCACAGTAACGCTTTTTCCCGAACCGCTTTCGCCTACAATGGCGACAGTCTCACCTTCTTCGATTTTTAAGGAAACGCCGTTAACTGCATGAACGACACCCTCGTCGGTATGAAATTGGACGGCGAGGTCTTTGAGTTCTAATAAGGGTTCAGCCAAATTGATCTCCTTGAGATACTTTAAAGATTTAGAAATTCAAAAATAACAATGTCCACAGATTGGACATCTAATATCAATTCGAATAAGGTTGATATTATAAACGATCTCTCCTCAAACTTACAACATCTACATTTTACCTGAAAAAATGGAACCTGCGAACATAATTGATTGAATTTAAGAGAAAGATTAAAAAACATTAATCTTAGGAAAATTATGCCCTTATGGAAAAAAATCACATAATTTTTATGTTGGAACAAGTTTGGAATCTATAGAATTACTTCTCCTTAGTTGGATGTGGCTATGGTTTTTTTCTCCCTGTTGATCAGGGTATTGCTGGCAATCCAAATCACGCCAAAATATAGAACGTAGGCGATCGTCTCAGTGAGTGAGGGGTTTCCGTTATATCCAACCAGCGTCTTGAGGAATAACCCCAAGGTGGAATTATCATCCACTATGTGGTTAATGTCCCAGATATGTTCAATCACCGAGGGAATAATCCCGGATTCATTCAGTTCGTGGACGCCATGAGCGACCAAGCCAGCGGCAAACAAAAGCAGTATGACACTGGTCACCTGGAAGAATTTGGATATATTTAGGCGAACGATGCTGCCAAAAAACAAAACAGCAACCACCACCACAGAAGCCAACCCTAAGGCTGCCCCGATAAGGGTTTGGTTCCCGTCATAATTCATCGATGCAGCGGTTAAGAAGAAAGCCAATTCAATGCCTTCTCGAATAACGGCTAAAAACGCAACAAAAAATAAAGCGGTTTTACTGTCTTTAAGGACAGCTTGGTGTACATCTTCCTTTAATTTTTTGTTTACTGATCTGGCTTGGGATTGCATCCAGAGAATCATCCAGGTTAATAACCCGGCCGCAAGCAGCATGGTTATTCCTTCGAATATCTCTTCTGCTCGTCCTTCAAAAGAGGCTCCTAATCGGTTTAACAAGATCCCAACAATGATACTAAGGATTACAGCAAACCCAAAACCTGCCCAAATGGTGGATTGATAACTTTTTCGGTTTGTTTTTTGCAGTGCACCCACCAATACACCAATGACCAGGGCAGCTTCTAAGCCTTCTCGAAAGGATAAGAAAAAACTTGCGATCATATAAAATCTCCTTAGAAAAACTGTTATGTTATACCATGTAAATTTGTTATGGTAAACCATATCATAATTTAATTGGTAATTTTCTATCATTGACATTTGTCACCTAAAATGGGGACTTAAGTCCCAAACTGCTTGGGTCCTCTATGGGTGGTTTATCCAGGAAAATAGATGAAAATAAATCCAAATAAGATCTTCTTGCGTATATTTTTATGGGTAGGCAAAATGACCAATGACCGATTAGAAATATTGGAGGATCGAATGAAAAAGGTATTGATTTTAGTGTTGGTATTTGCTATTGCGATGATGATTGTGTCCACTGCCTTCGCCGCACCCCCATGTAATGATGCTAATGGCGATGGCAGCTACAGTGGTTATGAATATGCTCAGAATCACATTGTCCCCCTCGCCAATATAGGATTCCTTGGCCAAGGGCATAAACCAGGTACTCATCACGGTTTTTCAGTTTGTGACCCTAGTGGTCAATAACTCTTGGTTTGTTTTTCTCTCAAATTAGTTTGAACCAAAACATTAGAAAGAAGAGAAAAATGCGGCCGATCCTACCCCGGCCGCACTCTTTTTTTGTGTATATAGACTGCTGCATATTCGGTGTGTGTGATTAAAAATGTGGGAGAAGAGATCTCCACCTACGGTTGCTTGTTACACCTGCTTCAGGCAAGAGCCAAGGAAAATATTATATTCAGCGAACCTAGACTACTTTGGAGCGTTCCCCAGCAACCGAAATTTTAACCAGTGATTTAACTCTATAACCAGTTTGGTTCAAAATTCGCTCAACGCCGCCGTATTCAATTTTTTCTGCCACACAAATAATGTCCATAATCTTAGCTTTTGCCAAATGTACTGCTTCGATCAAGGCTAGCATTGTGCCACCGGTACTGATCATATCATCCACGATAACGACGTTATCATTTTCTTGAATACCGTTGAGAAATAATTGACCGCTGGTATATTCCATTTCAAAGTTGACGGAGATTTGTCCTTCAAGCCCGGCAGGATACCAACGTGCCATACCAAAAGGCAAACCGGTTGCTAAGGAAGTTGAAGCCACCAGGATAGCACCCTTGTCTTCTTCTCCGGCGATTTTGTTTGCATGCGTGAAGTCACCTGCTTCCACAATCCAATCTGTAGCTTCCTGCAGCAGTTCAGCTGAGGTTGCCGGTATTTGTTCAGTCAGCGGGTTGATTAAAAATTTATATTTATTGAATTGAATTAACGGTTGATTGTCAAATGCTTGAATGACGAGGTCTTTGTGTACCATAGGTTCTTTCCAAAAAAATGGTGAATTGTGATTTGAATTATATTCGCTCACCGCTAAAATGTTATTGTTTGTCAATTATAGGAGAAAAATGGAGTTCAGGGCTCAAGAGGTGGCAATTTCGGGGCTTTACGCTTTCTGAGAATCCAAATAATAATGGCGCTCACGATCAGGAGGACCGGGATAGTTGTTTCAGCCCAAAGAATCTTGTTTTGTGCAGCCATCTCAGCCTGTGGGCCGATTTCCTGATCTGGTAGCAGGTAATTGTTTTCTGCCAGCACATAGTCGGCAATCGCCCAATATTCATCATCGGGTAAAATACCGGGATTTTGGGGAGGATGTGTGCTGTGAAGATATTCAAAAAGTTCCTCTGGATTTGATAAGATGAGGTTATCACTTGAGGAGGATATGACCGCCGGAATTTCGCGAGGGATTGGGAATCCTTCATCCTCTATTCGACCCCCATGGCATCCACGCCCCCAGCAGTTTTGGTGATCCTCTGGCCAAAGCTGGCGAAACTCATCTGTCAGTCCCTGGCCCTGGTCGCCATGACAGGGCATACAATTTAACCAGTATAAGTGGCGTCCTGCCTCATACTGGGTCGGATTTTCGGATAAATCTGGTTCCGCTAAACGGTCTGGAGTTGGAGTCAGGGTCTGGCTTGTTTCTTGATAGGCTTTGGTCTGTCCATGCAGAGGTATCCAAACAAGGAGGATCATGAAAAGTGCACCAAGGGGTAAATGTGACATTAGCCCGGGTTTGCTTGTTGTTGGAGTGTTTGGATCATTCATTGAATATGCTTTTTCCTATCTCCCGAGGTAATTCCTAGCTTAGGTTTGAATTAGCATATCAAAACACGAACTTATTTCCCCCCACATCTCAATGGAGTTTATGGGGAAGTGGTTTATAGCGATCAGTTTCCAGGACAAGAATTACTTCAGCTGGCTCATCTCCCAAATTGCGCCAACAGTGAGGTTGGTTGGCTTTAAACAGCAGTTTGTCGCCCGCCTCTAAGATGAAATTTTCTTCGCCGACGAAATATTCCAATTTGCCCGACAGGCAATAAATGAATTCTTCCCCTGAATGGGAAATCGGTTCAGATATATTGCCTGAATTTGGGGCAACAATCATGTTAAAAGGTTCCAGTTGTTGGTTCGGTAATCCGCTCCCGAGACTCTCAATGGTAATCCCGTCACTACGAAGCAAGGTAGAATCCTCTGATTTGACGAAAACCGCAAATTGCTGAATTTGTTGACGAAAAAACTCTGTGATCTGGATCTCTAAAGCAGAAGCTAACTTATGAAGCGATGCAACTGTAGGGGAGTTTTCACCACGCTCAATTTTGCTGATTGCGTTAACCGACAAGCCGCTAAGACCTGAAAGTTCTCGCAATGATAGTTGTTTGTTTTCTCTCATTGATCTAATCATTTTCCCCACCTTAGGTTCTTTTAAGTTGGTCATATTTACTCCTGCAAAATGATGATGGTGATCTAATCATACTATTATAATTGACATCTGTCAACTTAAGTAGTATATTTGTGATATAAATAACATTAAATGGATTGTTACTTAACTGATTTGAACAAACTTTGGTCGGTGGGCGTGAAGAATTGTATGCAGTATGTGTTTGATCCATTTCTTTCCCGCTGCTTAGGTCAATCTCAAGAGATTGACAGAATCCCGATCAAAACCTTCAACTAGATCGGTGCGCTTAACCAGTTGGGACGCTCCAATCCGCAATGCACCGAACGGCTGGAACATCTTCCGAAAGGAGATTAGGAACAATGAAAAGTCTAAGAGCAATGATCTCTCAGAGTCCGATAACTATATTTCTTGCCATAATCACTATTCTGGCATTGGGGAGCATCTTGCTAGTAGGTTGCAGCCTAACAGTTCAAGATGAGGTTCCTGGAGAAATTACCGGACGCGTCTTTCTGGATAATGATGCCAATAGCGAATGCGATACATGTGACTGCGATTTCTACCTAGAAGATATCGTCATCCGCCTTTATAAAGGGAATTGCGGTGGTATTGTGCGGCAGACAACTGAGACCGATTCAGAAGGTGTCTACATTTTTGCAGACCTCCAGCCAGGTGAATACTGCGTTTATCCAAAAGTCAAGACGATTTGCGAGGGCTATAAACCCACCACTCCGATCCAGCAGAAAGTGGTTGTTGTTTCTGGAGAAATGGTTGAAGCACCCTGGTTTGGTTTTGATTACAACCTAGATGCCAATAACTGAAAGAATTTTGGATTAAGTTCATAAATTAGGCAGATATCCGAAACAGTTAAAATTACTGTTCCGATAATATTTTTTTGTAGTCCTTAGATTTGTGATATTCCCTAAGGGTTTTAGAAATCGTTTACCGTTGCAATCACCTTCTGCCAACTTTCTCCAAGCTCGCTGAGGAACTTTATCTGCCCTAAATATTTCAACCAGCCGATCTGGTAATCTTCCATTGGGCGGTCTTCCGCGAATCCACTATGCACCAAAGTCAAATGAGTGCTGCCGCCGGATCCTTCTAGTGTCCAGGTGACGACCGTATCAGGCGTGTTAGGGTATTGCCAACTGTAGCACAGCTTTTTATCGGCCTCAATTTCCAAAATTTTGACAGGGCCTTCATCTCCCCAGCCGATCTCATAATCTCCACCGACCTCTGCTTGGATATTGGAATTGGTACCCATGTACCGGTTCAGGCGATCCGGATCGACCAAGGTTTTGAAAACCTCATGGCTTGAGGCGTCAATGTCCACTTCGAGTTTAATGCCGCCCACTTGAATATTGGAAAAATCGCATTGAACACCTTGCTCTTTACGCTCTACCCACTGCCGAAGATTTTCTAAACACAGCATCCAGAAATCAGCTACGGCGTATTGGCCCTGCTTTCTGGTTGGGAGGTCAAGATGAACGAGCTTGAGCGATGTGCCTGGACCTTGTTCGTTGAGTTGAATGAAAACATGCGTGTCTTTTCCCCTAAATGTCCATGAAAACTTTAATTCCTGGTCTGGTTTATATGCCAGAACTTTGTTGCGACCAGCTTCTCTGTCTGGCGCGCCGGGGGTTAGCTTTCCCCAGAAATCATAGCGCCCATCCTCCAAGGATACATCAGCATATTCTGTAAACCACTGGGTAAGTTCATCTCCACTCACTAAGGCTTGATATACTTCACGCGGGGAGGCATCAATTTTAGCGTGGACTTCCACTTTTTGAGATTCCATTTTTACTCCTTTAATTGTGCGGGATAACATGCCAAGATGAGGCGATAGACATCTTTTGGATGAGGTGGAGATTCCTGGCGAGCCCCATATTTCTCGGCGAGTTTTTGAATGCATTCTTGCAATTCTGCTTGGAAAGCGGATCGATCTGCTGGACTATTCAATGCGATTTGAGCGGATAGTCCGATAGAAGGGATTTCTTCTTTTGATTGAGATAGGATAGTGATCTCAGCTTGCATTTGTTCAACAAGATTCATCAGGTTGGCAAGGCTGAGCTGCTGCTTGGCCATCTCTGCTCCGCCCAGTTTCTTTACCATGCCTGGAGATAGCATATAACTGGCGGCGCTGGCTTGATAATACCCTTCCATTATTCCCCGGACGCGCTCTTCCCGAACTTTTTTAACCAAGCCAGAATCTTGCAATATTTTGATATGGTAATAGATTTTTTGAGGGGAGGTGTTTAATATCCCCGCCAGTTTTTTGCATGTGCGCGGTTTATTAAGCAATTGAAGGATTTCAAGTCGGATTGGCTTGAAAATAGCTTTCGCTTGTTGGGGGGATTGAATTAAAAATAAGTTTTCCATAAGTTTATTGTAAAAATTTATTTTATTATAAAAAATAATTTTATCATTGTCAAGTAGAATATTCCTTTTACGGATTTTTCCTTAACATTTGCAATGGTAAAAATTCTAAAAGTAGTATCATGTATAGTAAGATAAACCATCAACGTATTTTCTTAGAGACATCCTTCCCTGTTACAGATAGGCTATACAGAATTCGGATTCCATGGAGGTCGCATGGGTGAGAAATCAGAACAATCCTTAATTCAATCATTTTCGCGTTCGTCCCAACCCAGTTGGATCGACCATCTTGTCAGATGGATCAATACTCTCTCAGGGCCAGTGTGGCTGTACTATGTATTCGGCTTTCTGGCTTGTGTATTGCTGATCAATGCGGTCTTTTGGATTGATGGCAGTATGCCAGTTGGTTCGATCCATCCCGTCAATTCTGGTTTTGCGATCTTTATTATTTATTGCATCTGGCTGTATAACTACCTGACGAAGATTGGCTCTCAGGCATTGAAAAAATTTCTCCCATTATTGCCGATGAGTGAACATGATTTCGCCAAAGTCGAACATGAGTTGGAGGTCCTTCCTCGCTGGATCGGAAGGCTGATGATCCCTCTTGGAATCGGGTTTGCTGTGATAAATATTCTGAGTGAATCGGCTCCATATGAAGATATCGTTCCACGGACTTCCTTACCCTATATCGGAGACGTTGTCATTTCTGGTTTTTTGATATCGACCCTTTTCTCCCTGATCATCCGCAGCATTCGTCAGCTGAGGATGGTCCGGAGGCTGCACGCCCAAGCTGCCAATATTGATTTACTCAAACTGGAACCTGCGCACGCGTTTTCATCGCTTTCCGCTCGCACTGGGATTGGTATTGCCATGATTCTGGTGATCGCATTTTTAATTGACCCGTCCTCATTTGACACAAAAATGTCTATTATTTCAACCGCAGTGATTTTAATATTGGCGATCGGTATTTTTGTATTACCGATTATTGGAATTAGGGATGATCTTGAGGAGGAGAAAAGTCGGGTACTGGATGGTATCAACGACATATTGAATACCTCGTTGACAAGTTTACATGACAGGTTGGAAAAAGGAGACTATCAGGACGTGCCAGCCATGGAGAAAGGAATAAACGCACTCATTCAAGAACGAGAGCTGTACTCGAGAATTTCCACCTGGCCCTGGGATTTTAGGACATTGAGAAGTTTCGCATCGACGCTGCTTGTACCGATTTTCCTGCTGGTTATCTCTCGTCTGGTTGAGCGATTCTTTTAATAGACAAATAGGCTCCCGCCCAGATGCCAATCGAACGCCCAGCCTACTAATAGGATATTTCCCCATAGCAAAAAAACATTATGCCAAATGCTGTTATCTACTCAGACATCTTGTTGATTCAAAGTTTATAGTCTATTAGTCGTAAAAAAGCAGTTATCTGGTATCAGCATCATGGAATAACCTTTCAGTTATCCATGGATGTGTCATATATTCCTTCCAGAGCATCCCAAAGGGCTTTGCTCATTTCTTCGCAACCCTTAATCGCTTGAGCCTCATCTTCTAAGGATAGACCAGCCATTCTTTCTAACAGCTTTTGGCTCTCCTGGTGGTTTACTGCGTGTACTTTAAAATACTCTTCCCCTTCTGCCGGAACAGGATAATATTTTCGGAGCCCTTCAAGTTTCGTCGCGGCAGTTTCTGGCTGTTGGGCTTCAAAAGCGTACATGGCTCCCATAGCCGTAACTCGAGTTGAAAACAATTTGTTAGCGGTCTTTATTAAAGCTGAAACCTCTGGATTAGTCTGTGCTCTTACTTGGGTACCCAGGGCTTTAGCGAAAATATCCCATAGCTCGATGTGTTCGTTCTCTTCCTCAACAGTATCCGTATCATCCAGTGTGTCCCATCCTTTAGGGAGCAACCGAATAAAGTTCCCATACTCTTCTGCATACTGCATGAGTGCCGATTTAGGTAATTCACCTGCATTCCAGGCATTGTAAAAGCGGCTGTTTAACAAATCCCATTTACCGATCACTTTGTCAAGTTCTTGCTTGAGTGACATATTTCATACCTCCGGGGTGGACTAGAATTGACCCAATTGGTTAATTCGGACATATTTTATCATATTTATTGTTAATTCCAGTTATCGTCACTTAAGGGGGTTCATTCGTCTGGACATGAATGATAAAGTGCTCGATGAAATTGTTGCGTAATATGCGCTCGCAAGCAAATTGAAGGATTCTGACAAAGGGATATTCAATCTGCTATTTAGAACCGAAGGTTTGCCCCAAGCAAAGTCTCTCCCCAAAACACAATAAACTTGGTAAAATTTATCTTAATAATATTACTGACAACCCCTTTTGTTTCTGGTTTCCAGATGAGTAGATTCTATGGCAAATGAATTATTTAAACTGTGGTGGCAAAATCCTGATCGAAAGATTCGAGAGGATAACCCCGCCATGACAAAACCCCTATCCCGGCTTGGACGGTTGGGACGAGGCTTCCTGAAGCGATTTATGTATTCTCAGATGGCAGTCCGGACCGGATTTATGATCGCGATCGGAAAAGAACAGCCTTTGGTGAAGTTCAAAATTGAAAATGATCCGCCCTCAATTTACTGGGTATACCGCATCAAATCTTCCGAAGTTGGACATTTGACCCACAAACTTGGGATCCCACCACAATTCTCGCTGTGTCCGATAAGATGCCTAGATCAGGACGAGCCAGAATATCTGATGACCGTCAATGCCTACCGGGTGTCAGGGCTGGCAAATGGGATACGTGCAGAATGGTCAATCTTTGTCCAAGATGCCAGTAATACCCCCCGTTACATGGTTGTGGATGCCAGGTCTTCACAGTTCTCCATGGATCCTGTAAACATTGTTACCAGGGCCTCTACTGTTGCTCATGAACGCGTTGGAAATACGATCCACACCCAGATAGGAAGAGGAGAGCATGCCTTTACATCCACCATCACCCTAATCGATTCTGAGCCGTATGTTAGATCCTCGCCAGAATGGGTATCCGCTAACGATTACATCTACTGGGGTAATGGAATCAGTGATCGCACATTCTACAATGCTGGAATGGCAGATGCTCGACAACTTCGGATAAGTAACGGAAACTTTGACATCAATGATGGTTCAATTTGGGGACAGCTGGTGGAACCCGACCCCGTTCACATCCTTGTATTGGACAGTGCGATAGAACTGGTGATTTCTCCCTGGGATAATGTGGATAAGGTGTCGTGATCTGTTCCGAACGTTTCGGCATCCCTATTTCTGGTGGAGAATATGGTTCAATAGTGTTACATTTTCCAAAAACTTTGACCAGGTCGGGCAAATCGTCAAGGAATGCTGGCGTTACCTATCTAAATTATTGTATTATGGAGATAGTGTTTACCAGATAAAGCAACTTGGAATCCAATAGGGACATACGTGCCTTCTCCATTACTCACCACAAAGCTTTTCATCCCCATCACACGACCGGGTATTGTTGCCCGTCCGGAACTTGTCTATAAACTGGATGCTGGGATGAAGAGAAAATTAATTCTAGTCTCTGCTCCGGCCGGGTATGGCAAAACCACCTTGCTGGCAGAGTGGATCGATAAGCAGTCGTTGCGAATCGGTTGGGTTTCATTGGATGCGCAGGATAATGATCTGAATCGCTTTTTTTCTTACATCATTG
>JARROY010000032.1:0-13504 GCA_037383445.1 Anaerolineales bacterium
ACCACCACCGCGGTTACCACCCCGGTTGCCCCCACCGCTGCGCCTACCGCTGGGTTTTCCGCCGCTGTCTCTTTCCTGGGCTTCTTCTAAGGTCCAGCCTTCGAGGACTGCCTGGCGAGAGAGCCGGATACGGCCTGAGCCTTCGTCCACATTGGTCACCATGACGGTGATCTCGTCCCCAACTTCGGCGACATCTTCCACTTTGTTGACCCGGTGGGAGTCCAGTTGGGAGATGTGCACCAGCCCATCAGTGCCGGGGATGATTTCGACAAATGCGCCAAAATCAGTCGTCCGGACGACCTTGCCGGTGTAAATTCTTCCCTCAACCGCTGCTTCGGTCAGCGCTTCAATGCGCTCGCGGGCAACTCGCTCACTCTCACTGTCGGTGGTGAAAACGTACACGGTACCATCGTCTTCAATATCGATCTTGGCGCCGGTTTCTTCTTGGATGGAGCGGATGGTTTCGCCGCCCTTACCGATCACAGCACCGATCTTGTCAATCGGGATCTGAATCGTGATCATCCGTGGAGCATGCTCCTTCAGTTCTGGGCGAGGTGCCGGCAGTACTTCCAGCATTTTGTTCAGGATGAAAGCACGGCCAACCTTGGCCTGGGCCAGGGCTTCAGCCATCATCTCGGGAGTCAGACCGTCAACTTTGATGTCCATCTGGAGGGCAGTGATGCCTTTATCGGTTCCCGCAACTTTGAAATCCATATCGCCAAGGTGATCTTCCAGACCCTGGATATCGCTGAGGATTTTATAGTTGCTGCCTTCGCTGACCATCCCCATGGCGATGCCGGAGACGGGTGCCTTGATCGGCACGCCGGTGTCCATCAGTGCCAGAGTAGAACCGCACACCGAGCCCATTGAGGTGGAGCCATTTGAAGACAGGCATTCCGAGACCAGCCGTAGGGTGTAAGGAAAATCCTTTTCTTCTGGAATGACCGGTACCAGAGCTCGTTCTGCTAGGGCACCATGGCCAATCTCCCGGCGGGAGGAACCGCGCAGTGGTCGGACTTCCCCGACAGAGAAGGGCGGGAAATTGTAATGGTGCATATAGCGTTTGCTCTCATTGGGAGTCAGGTTATCCAGGTTCTGGGCATCCCGCGGGGTGCCGAGTGTGGCGATGGTGAGCACCTGGGTTTCTCCGCGGGTGAAAATGCCGGATCCGTGGGCCATTGGGCTGAAATCTACTTCACACCAGATCGGCCGGATATCAGTCAGGGAGCGTCCATCGGGGCGCAGGCCGCGTTCTAGGATGCGGGCCCGGACCACTTTTTTATTTACATTCTCAAAAGCTTCGCGGATATTTGGTACGAGGGTTTCATCCTCACCGGCCAGTTCTTCAACAATTTGTTTGCGCAAATCATTGAGGCTGGTATCCCGCTCGTGTTTGGACAAGGTCTGGTCGTAGAGTGCTTCAAGCCGGTCTTTGGCCTGCGCATAGACATTTGCCTCAATTTCTTCGGGAACACTGACAGAGGTGTATTCAATTTTCTGTTTGCCGACTGCCGCAGCCATTTCTAGCTGTGCGGCGATCAGGGGCTGCATGGCTTCATGAGCATAGCTCAGAGCACGGGCCATGGTTTCTTCATCGACTTCATTGGCACCGGCTTCCACCATCAGCAAAGCTTCTTTGGTACCGGCCACACGAAGGTCCAAGCTGGACTCTTCCATTTGGGTGTAAGTCGGGTTGACGACAAACTCGCCGTTGATGAGGCCGATACGAACGGCACCAATCGGCCCATTCCATGGGGCGTCAGAGATCAAAACTGCTGCCGAAGCGGCATTGATCGCCATGACATCCAGGGGGGTTTCGGCATCTGCCGAAATGGCATACATGATCACCTGGACGTCATTCCGCATATCCTTTGGGAAAAGGGGACGCAGCGGGCGGTCGGTAAGGCGGGCAGTCAGGATCGCATTTTCAGTTGGCCGGCCTTCCCGGCGGAAAAAGCCGCCCGGGATGCGCCCTCCTGCGTACATGCGTTCTTCAAAGTCAACGCTGAGCGGAAAGAAATTGATTCCTTCACGCATTTCTGCGCTGATTGTGGCGGAAGCAAAGATCAGTGAACCATTCAGCCGAACGGTTACCGCGCCTCCTGCCTGCTGTGCGAGAATGCCGGTTTCAAAGATGATCTCTTGACTACCGACAGACGCGCTAAAGCGTTTAAGATCGGGTTTCATTTGTAAACCTCCTAAGGTTTTCCCGCCTTGTTAGGAACTGGAGGCCAGCGACAACCGAGTGGTTTTCCCAAAACGCGGTTTCGGGTTTCAAAATCGAAACCACAGTTTCTACCTTGATAGGGTATGGGGTTATCTCCAGCATCCAAATCCCAACCTGCGGGGATAGTGCATTTTGTAAAACGGGTAGATGACCTTGAAATCATCTACCCACGAATTCTCAAAAATCTATTTGCGTCGGATTTTCAACCGGTTGGTGATTTCGATATAGCTCTGATAATCTTTCCGGTGGATGTAGGCCAGCAGTTTTCTGCGGCGTCCAACCAGTTTGAGCAGTCCACGACGGGATGATTCATCGTGCTTGTGGGTGCGTAAATGATCAGTCAGCTGGTTGATGCGGTTGGTAAGCAGCGCAATTTGTACTTCAGGTGAGCCGGTGTCTTTTTCGTCTCTTTGGTATTCCTGAATGACTTCGGTTTTTTCTTCTTTTGATAATGGCATGACATCTGTCCTTTCGTATTTTACAGGTCTCCTGGCACGCAGCAGCGGTAATTTGCCGCATCCCGGTCTAGTCAACGAATGATTATACCACCCGGTTCTTTGATAATCAAGCACACAAGTTTAAGTTATTAGAGCAAAAATGGAGAATTTAGCTTTTAGCACCCCGATAAACATGAACACCACACGAGCTTAACCCGACTAAGTCTGGGCTGGTTGGGTGCTTTTCTATTTTGTGGGAAGATCAGCGCCCGGAGTGGGGCCTGATGCTCTGGAGGGAGGTCATCTAAGGTGCGGCGGGCAAGCCAGATGAGATGCTTATTGGGTGACGCAATCAACTCCGTCCGCAGGATGAAGGCGACCTCCTGGGGTGAGCGGCGCGCCAGTGGGCGCAGCACATCGACCAAGTACGGGCGCAGAACCGCGGGGGCCTCCCGTAGCATCGGTTTCAGCAGGCTGTAAATTTTGGGCAAATTGACGAAGTCTTGGGAGCCAACCATGGGCAGCATGGCACTTAGCCCCAATTTTTGCAAATTTAGCTGCGCCAGGGTGTCAGTTTTTTTATTGTGCTCAGCCTCTCCTTTTGGGGTTTCCTTTGGGGGGTAGAGCCAGGTTTCGATCTGCCCTAACAGCATTTCCGGATCTTCTTTTTGGATTTTTTCCAGGCTGTGAGTTGCGAGGCTGACCAGAATTGATTCCTCATGATTCTGCAGACACCATTGTGGAACTAGGAGCAGGATGTCCTTGGAATAATTCAGGGGCAATTTCCCCAACAGCCTCGCTGCTAGCAAGCGGTGCTCTAGATGGGCAAAGCTCCAAAGGCTTCGAGACAGGACCAGAACCGCGTGCGGGGCATTCTCCGCATAGGGGAGAAGTTGAAGCACGATCTGGCGCAGCACAGGTGGGGGCACATTTTCGGCGGGCAGACCAGTTGTTTTCATCGTGCGCTGCCTTACCCGTTTGGTGTGATCGCCGTAAAAAGCAAATAGATCCTGCAGCTTGCGCAGGAATTTGTCTGGGTCTGCGTAATTCTGCACTAGTTCGCTAACCTGTTGGCGCAATCGTGGGAGGTGAATGGCTGGCATCAGTTTGTGTGGATTGCCTGAAAGGCTTTCTCGATATCGTCTGCAAAGCTGATGTAGCTGCGGTGCTCGGTGGGGACATAGTCTTCCTGCCATTGGAAAATGGTTTTAAATGTATGCTCCCACCCCTTTCCAACCAGCACCAGCGGCCGGAGTGGCGTGACATGGGTTTGCATCTGGTTCCACATCATCGAAATTTCAGTCAGGGTGCCCACACCACCGGGGAGCGCAATCGCCGCCTCGCATTCCTCGATCAGAGCCAGGAGGCGCTGGTTAAGGTTTGTGTACCGCATTTCTTCCATCACCCAGCGGTTTGGCTTTACCGGGCGCCAGGCTTCAATCTCGTCACAGGTTATTCCGATTACATGTCCGCCTGCTTCCGCGCAGCCGCGCGATACTGCCTCCATGGTGCCAATATAGCCGCCGGTTAGGGCGGTGTGCCCATTTTCCCCCAAAAGCTGACCGAGTCGGTAGGCTTGTTGATATGCTGTCGATCCCGGTTTGGGAGCCGAACCGCCAAAAACTGTTACGCGCATCTGTATTTTATCTCCTCAAGGTTCATTTTAATTGCCGGGAGAGGGCCTGCCGCAGGGGGGAGAAGAGCACCTCCTCCAGCGCTGGTAGGCGCATCGCCAGGATCGAGTCTGGGGTGTTTGCCAGATTCCCTACCCATCCGCCAACAAAAGCCCACAAGACGGCGTAATCCCAGAGCCGCTCAAACTCGTCGCTGGTGTAGGTGTAAGCCCCAGCTTTGGTAAGCTGGCTGCGGTAATGGGCAATCATCTCGGCGGAAGAGACCGGGAGGGGAGAAAAATACCAACTGCTGCCCTGGATGAAGGACAGCACGTCCAATACCGCCGGGCCGACGGCGGCATCTTCCCAATCATAAACCGTTACCCGGCTGTTGGTCCCGATGTGGATATTTCCGGGCCAGTAATCACCATGCAGCAGGGTGGCGGGGCTTTCAAGCAAGCCATTTGAGATCAGATCAAGATGGTCAATGATTTTCTCGGTAGCGGAGAGGATATCTGTTTGCCTGCTGAGAACGCTGTTGGTATTTTGTACCAGCCGGGCAGCATCTGCTCTAGCCGCTTGCAGGTGGATGTCGCGGTCGGCCTCCAAGGGTTTTTCAAGCCAGGGGTATACATTCAGGTGCATGTCTAAACACCAGAATCTGTCGTGCAGCACGGCAAGCTGTTCTACCGCCAGCAGGTAATCGGCTGCCGTCCACTTTTCTGGCTGCCGACCAGGTGGGAGATGAGCCAAGACCAGCCATTCTCCTTTGGGGTGGGCAGCAATCAGCTCCGGGAGGTGCACTGGCAGGTGCTCCCTCAGAATCTGGTAGATCGATTTTTCCCGCAGTCCGGCGCCGGCTGCTCCGGTGCGGGTGCTGCCCTGGGTTTGTTTCAATACCAGGCTGAAGGATTTCTGGCCGTCGTTACCCTGTGTCTGCACAAGCAAGCCGCGCAGTTTGCCGACTGCGGGCCTCCGCTGGCTGATCTCGCTTTCTTTCAGGCTGAGGATCGTAAGGGTCGGGTCTCCGGTATGGCGGCGCAAGCCGGCCGTCAGTTCACTATGGGAGAAAGGCCATTCAAGGCGGTGATCAGAGGAGGACTCATTCTCGGTTCGCACTGTTTCTGGGGGTTTGGGGGTTTCGGGTTCTGCCATCAGGTTACTCGTCTATCTTTTGCTCGGGCTTATTCCACTGGCGTTGATGGTTGATAGCCAATTTATTCAAGATGGCAGCTTCTAAGTCAATTCTGCTGACGTGGGCAAGCTGTAATAAATAGAGTGCTACATCGGCCAGTTCTTGTGCGAATTCTTCTTGGTCTGCGGGTTGTTCCGCCCATTGAAGGTGCTCGAGGACCTCAGCCGCTTCGATGGTCAGTGAAATCGCCAGGCTGCGGACAGTTTGGGGTTTGGGGCTGTCCGGGTCATACCAGCCTTTGGCGGCAACAAACTCATTC
The DNA here is from genome assembly GCA_037383445.1 of Anaerolineales bacterium. Taxonomy (GTDB): domain Bacteria; phylum Chloroflexota; class Anaerolineae; order Anaerolineales; family UBA11579; genus UBA11579. The sequence goes on from JARROY010000032.1 coordinate 5,732, forward strand.
ATCTTACTGGTGAGGTCTTTAATTTCCATATCAACCATTATACAAAAGGATTCGTTTTGTGCCGAACTCTGGGCCGGAGATCCGCCAGATTTCTAAGCATCCGGCAGGTCTTTGATCGCTTCGAGGGCTATCGATGCCGACTGTACCTGCCCGGGATGCCACCCATCCTCACTGATCATGCGGGCCAGGTGGGAGCGCACGCTGATCTTTTCTTGGGTATTGAGGGTTTGGAAGGCATGCCGGATGCGCTCCGGATTTCGCGAAAGGATTTCAGACCAGATGTCCATCGTGCTTCCCTGCTATGCCAAATGCCAACCAGGTTGGCGGGTTTTGATCACTGCTGCCGGGATGCCGACGGCAGTCGAGTTGGCTGGAACATCCTTCACCACTACGCTGCCCGCGCCGACCACCGCCCACCGGCCAACGGTTTTACCTTCGATCAGGTTCGCCCCGGTCCCGATAAAGCTGCCCTCTTTGAGGCGCACATTGCCGGAAATATGTACCCCCGGAGAAACAGTGACACAATCTTCGATGACGACATCATGCCCGACAGTGCAGTCCAGGTTGAGATGGACGTGCTCCCCAATCGTGATGTTATTGGTCAGGATGCAGCCGGCTGTGATGATCGACCCAGTCCCCAGCTTAACCCAGCGGGTGAGGATGGCGCGGGGATGGATGACGCTGAAGAACTGCACGCCCATCTGCTCTGCTTGGCGGATCAGGCGTAAGCGCGTCGCAGGTGCTCCTACCCCGCAGATAGCCTTGACCTGATCTTTGTTCTGCTCCAGCCAATCGTAGTAACCGAGGACGGGTTTATCGTTGATCAGCTCGCCGGGATTTTGAAAGCCTGGCTCGGTGATAAAGCCGAGTATCTCATAGCGGGTTTCAACCTGATTGACTGCTTCGAGTACGTCTAATACTTCGCGGCCAAACCCGCCGGTTCCGATTATGACTACTTTTTCAATCTTCATCGGGTCAATCCTTTCTTCAGGGGTGTGGGAGACTGGGAACCAAGGGCAGTAAACGAACCGAGCCGCGGGTTCCAGGGGTTGCGGAAGCTCAGCAGGTTGAGGAGGATATTCTTTAGCTTCGGCGGCCGGGTGGTGTCCAGGTCTGCACCGGGGGAATGATACAGGTACAGGTTGAACCCGGCATCTTCAAAGATGCTGCGCAGTACCTCCAAGGGAAACCCGGTGCCGGGCTGGTGGTGGATTTCTGCCAGCAGGTTGAGTTTGGCCTGCTGGGTATCTCGGAAGATGTATTTTTCCTTCCAGACATAGCTGAGCAGCTTATAGATTGGAAAGCGTAAGTTGAAGACGAATACCGCCAGTTTGCTGAAAGCGACCATTTCCTGGCTGGGTTCGGCATCCAGCAGAATACCGCCCTGGGGTTTGCAAACCCGGCAGCCTTCGGCAACCGCCGCCTGCCAATCCAAGATGTGGTGGAGTACGGATGCCTCGGTCACCAGGTCGAAAACTGCATCTTTGAAGGGCATTTGGGCGGCGTCTCCACAGACCACCAAAGCCCCAGAAGCTTTGCGGGCATTGCGCAGGTTGACTAAGGATACATCCATCCCTACCGAGACCAGCCCAAAATCCTTTAGCCATCCCAGCACCTGTCCCGGGCCGCAGCCAAAATCGAGATGGTAGCGGTGAGATGTTTCCGCTGATTGGGCCATGATACGCCCGACCCCGTCTTGGATGCGCAGAGCGTTCTCTGGCAGGCGCCGGGTGTAGCACTGGTAATCGTCTGATATGGCATCGTAAACCTGGATGTTAGCGCCGATGGCTGAGTCTGGGCTTGGGCGGTTCAGGAACTGTTCTTTTAGGGCAGCACTCCACAAGACCGGGATCTGATCGGCCGTGATCGGGAAAGTCTCCTCACATACCGGGCAGGCCAGGTGCTCGTCTCCCGAGTCGAACGGCAGGCTGCCGGGGTAGGGAGCCAAGCGCTTTTCAAGCGTGGAACTGCCGCACAGAGGGCACTGCAGAAGAGGAAGCAGGCGTGAGATCGGGTCAGTCACCGGCCACCTCTGAGTAGAAAGCTTCTGCCTGGGCCATCACAACCTGGTAGTTAGCCCGTTCGTCAATCATTTTCTGGTTGATCCCTTCGGCAGTTTGGCGCAGAGTTTGGTCTTCAAGTCCCCTGATGATGGCTTTTGCGAGCTCCTGAGGGTCTGCCGGGTCCACCAGCAGGCTGTTCTGGCCATCGGTCAGCCATTCGTTAATTGATTCAATATCCCCGGCCACTGGGAAGCAGCCGCAGGCCATTGCTTCCAGCAGGGTGTTGGGAGTGCCGTCGTGGGTGGAAGGAGACACGACGATATGCGCCTCCCGGAAGAGGTCTGCCATTTGCCCGTGGGGTACCAGCGGAAGCAGTTCGACATTACCTTCCAGGCCGTACTGCTCCACCCATTTGTGTGCCTGGGGTTCATGGTCCATAGCCGGGCACAGGATGCGCGCTTCTGGATATTTCTTCAGCACCTGCGGGAGAGCTTGGAAGAAACTGTCATTGCGAATGTAGGTGCGGAAGCCGCGCGGGTTGATAATGACTGGCGGCGAGAGCGGGCGAGGTTGGGCTGGCGAAAAAAACACCTCGCGGCGAATCCCTCCCGAACCCGGCAGCACAACCGCCCGACCCTTTTTCGGGTATCCCAACTGGTGTGCCAGGCGCAGGTCTCGTTGGCAGTCGGCGTGCAGGGCATCGGTTTTGCGCAGCGCTCGGCGGGTGTAATAGCCGATCAGGGGGTTGGCTTTTGCATGGAGGGTAAAGTCATTGCCCCATACGGATACGATCAGCGGGGCTTGATTTTTGGCCATGGACGCAATGATCCCTTCGTAGGGGTAGCGCATGGCGTGCACGAGTTCTGGTTGGAGTTGTTCGATCATACCGCGCAGACGTCCCACGGATTTGGGAAAGGTCAGCGGGCCAAGCCATTGGCGGATAAAGGTCCGCAATCCAAGTGGGGTTTGCTGGCGCATCTTGCTCAATTGACCGGATGGGGTTTGAGGCTTTGATGCCCCCGTTCCGCTGAATGCGACGGTCTGGATTTGCAGCGAGGCCAACCCAGGAATGACCTTGCAGTCGCTGGTGGAGATGAGATGGACCTGGTTTTCTGGCTTAATGAAATGGGTGATCCAATTTCGGGCAGTTGGGGAGCGTCCATCGGCGATATACAGGATACGCATAGTAGCATTACTTTAATCGATGTAGAGGGAAATTGCAAATAGCTTAGGATAAAGCAGGCGGTTCTTCACCAGGATACGACGTGCTGCCGGTGAACTCTTCTGTGGTGGCATTCCCTGGCTGGTTGATCCCCTCCCGGGTGATGACCTTCCAAATGGTTTTGAAGAGGATTTCTAAATCTAACCAGAGAGACCAATGATCGACATACCATACATCTAGATCGAACTTGATTTCCCAAGAGACGTTGTTGCGCCCGTTGACCTGCGCCCAGCCAGTGATTCCCGGGAGCACGTTGTGGCGGCGGGCTTGTTCGGTGTTGTAGCGCGGCAGATAAGAGACCAGCAGCGGGCGCGGCCCGATGAAACTCATTTCTCCTTTAAAGACATTATGCAGTTCGGGCAGTTCGTCTAGACTGGTGGCGCGCAGCAATTTCCCAAACAGAGTCAGGCGTTTTTCATCCGGCAGCAGATTGCCGTGCTCGTCATGGGCGTCGGACATGGAGCGGAATTTATACAGCGTGAAAGGCTTCCCCCGGTAGCCGGCGCGTTCCTGTTGGAAGATGACCGGTCTGCCGAGAAAGATTGCTACCAACAGGCTGGTCAGACCCAGCAGCGGCAGCAAAATAGGTGCAAGCACCAGCATCAGCAGGTAATCGAAGATGCGTTTTGAGATGGGAATACCAGGGGGAAAGGGTTGGATCCTCACATCTGAATTGTACCAACAAATTGAATTGTGCTTGATAAATTTTCTTTGGGGAGTTAAAAGCCCCTGATATTCAATCAGGGGTTAACAATTCCACACTTTATATATTGTCCATACTGTCAATAATTTGCTGATTTTGGGATAAGATCAAGTAATTTTTCGATGATGATCGGCTGCATGGTGGGGTTAGCGGGCTGCAGGCGGACGCGCCCATTCTCACGATAGAAGTATTTGAGGGTGGTCTCGTCGCTGTCCTTCAGGCGCACGGCCACCATCTCGCCGTTGTTGGCTTGCTGGGTGTGCTTCATGATCACGATGTCGCCATCATCGACCATGGCGTCAATCATCGAGTCACCCTGCACTTCGAGGGCGTACAGGTTGGCGTCAGCATCCCGTTCGGAGAGCATGCTGCGGGCTACCTCGACGCCTTCCTCGGGTGGGAAGAGGTTGAAGTCGGTGGCGTCGGGCGGCTGGACGACAATACCAGCACCGATCCGGCCAGCCATCGGGATGCGCAGCAGATCCTCCAGGGATTGTTCAACCGAATCGATCAACCGGCCGCTGACATCTCGCAGCAGGCGCATGCCGCGCGAGACTTTTTTGTCGCGCTCGATATAGCCTTTTTTCTCCAGCTGATCGAGGTAATAGTTGACGACAGAGGTGGAAGAAATATTGGCCTCGCGGCCGATCTCACGGATGGAGGGCGGGTAGCCAACATTTTCCTGGTAGTTTTCCAGCACTTCCAGGATTTTGATGTGCCTTTCGCTGAGTCCTTCTTTCTTTCGAGCCATCATATCAATACTCCTTCTTGAACGAGAGTTTTGCCAGGGTGGTTGTCTTGGTGAAAGCCTTTTTGGTGAATTTTATAGAAATTCTCCAAAATTGAGCAGACCTTTGCTCAAGGGCGTTTTATCGTTCATTTGTGCTATAATAACACGAACATACGTTCTGTGTCAACCCAAAATCACCCCCATATCTGCTGGTACCTAAATCTAAATACATCAGGGGAGACCCCAAAAGTATTCAGATTCGCACATGGTTTGTCCATCATTTACCTCAGTCATGATAAGGATTTTTTTGGAAAAAGATCATATTATGCTATTGGTAAAATTATTTATTACTCATATTTTAGGAAAAACTACTTAACCAAAGGACGGCCAACTTGAATCAGCTGGCCGTCCCGGCATCCCACTTGGTCCTGGGTGGATGTTAAGTGATTCGGGTTAGGCTTTCACCTCTTTTTTGGCTTTTCCATTGGCCAGGGCAGCCATTTCCATCACCGGCAGGTAGAGTTCGTCGGTATATTCCTTTACCATCCGGCTCATGCTGAAGCGTGGGGCGAGTGTGCGGATGCACTCCTTTATCTTCCTGACCCATTCAACAGACATATTGACCCCAGAGCTTCGGTCGTAAAATAGGGGAATAATTTCTTTTTCTAAAATATCGTACAGGCTGGAAAGGTCTTCTGCATCTTGCAGGTTGGGATCTTCGTACTGCTTATCCTCGCCGATGGCCCAGCCATTGCGGCCATTATAGCCCTCTCGCCACCAGCCATCCAGCACCGAAAAGTTCAATACACCGTTTAGGGCTGCTTTCTGGCCAGAAGTGCCGGAAGCCTCGTTGGGACGGCGCGGGGTGTTCAGCCACACGTCCACGCCCTGCACCAGGTAGCGGGCCAGGTTCATGTCATAATCTTCCAGGAAGACCAACCGTCCACCTGTTTCGGCTTTCTTTACCTTGCGGTAAACCTCCTGAATGAGCAGCTTGCCAGGTTCATCGGCCGGGTGGGCTTTACCGGCAAAGATGATCTGCACCGGCATATTCGGCTTGTTGACCATCTTCAGCAGGCGATCGAAATCTCGCAGGATCAATCCAGCCCGTTTGTATGTGGCAAAACGGCGGGCAAAGCCGATCGTCAGCATATACGGGTCGATCAGTGCGCCGGCGGCTATGACCTGCACCGGGTGAATGTTGTCATTCAACCACTGTTGGCGGGCGCGCTCGCGCATATAGGCGATCAATTTGCGTTTGAGATGCAGGCGTACATCCCACAGTTCCTCATCAGGAATCTGGAGGACATCTTCCCAGATTTCGGGGTCATCCAGGTTGGTTTGCCAATCCTGGGGCAGGTACTGGTCGAACAAGGTGACCATGCGCCGGGCCAGCCAAGTGCCTGTATGAACGCCGTTCGTAATATGAGAAATGGGCACATCGTATTCCTTGCGGTCCGGCCACAAAAAGTGCCACATCCGCCGGGCAACCTGGCCATGCAGTTCGGAAACGCCGTTGACCTTTTCCGCCATGCGGATCGCCAAAATCGGCATGCTGAAAGTCTCTCCCCAGGAGACTTTATGCCGCGCCAGGTCAATGAAGGCTTCTCGTTCAAGGCCCAGTTTCTGCCAGTACTCGGCAAAATATTTATCAATCAGCCACAAAGGGAACTCATCGTTGCCTGCCGGCACTGGGGTATGGGTGGTAAACAGCGTACTGCTGCGGATCAGTTCCACAGCTTCTTCATAGCTGTATCCTTGCTCGGTATATTCATAGGCGCGTTCAAGGCTGAGAAAAGCGGAATGGCCTTCATTCATATGCCAGACATCCGGGTTATAACCCAGTGCCCGCAGAGCCCGTACACCCCCGATACCCAGGATAATCTCTTGAGAAATACGTAAATCAAGATCGCTGCTGTACAGCCGGGCAGTGAGATAGCGGTCGCTTTCAGAATTACCGTTAACATCGGTATCCAGCAGGTAGAGCGGTACCCGGCCGACCTGAATTTCCCAAAAGCGCGCTTTCACCGACCGACCCGGCAGTTCAACTGAAACTGTCATGGGTTGGTCATTTTCATCCAGCACTGGCATTACCGGCAGGTCTTCAAACTGCATATGAACTTCATCTGCCGTTTGCCAGCCATCGTCGTTAATGTGTTGGGTAAAATAACCGCGGGTGTAGAAGAAACCAATCCCAACAAAGGGCAATCCAAGGTCGGAGGCTTCTTTTGCGTGGTCACCAGAAAGAACACCTAAACCGCCGGCATAAATGGGCAAGGTCTCATGCAAGCCAAACTCTGTGGAAAAATAGGCGATCTGACGATCTTTCAGCCCTTTATGGTGGTTCAAATACCAGGTGTCCTTTGCTTCCATATAGGTATCAAAAGCTGTGAACACCTGGTCGTAATGTTTCATATAATTTCGGTCGTGGACCACTGAATTCAGATTGGTCCGTCGCACTTTTCGCAAAAATAAAACCGGGTTGTGGTAGGTTTCTTCCCAAAGATCTGGGTCGATCCAGTCGTAGAGACGTTGGGCATCCGGTCTCCAGGTCCACCACAAGTTGTAAGCCAGTTTACCCAGACGGGAGAGCTGTTCTGGGAGGTCAAAATTGTTGGCTGGTTGTCCTCTAAAATGGTTCATACACGATCCCTTCAAAACAAGAATGCAACCGGTTGCGCTATTTTATCATTCGTCACCCTTCCATGGAAGGTATTCGCGGAAGCAATGATATAATAACTCCATCCGGTTCTCAAATTCATCTTTTAGATAATCAATGAGTGAAATCGAAGAAATCAAAGCTCGTCTGGATATAGTCGATATTGTTTCCGAAAACGTGCAATTGAAGCGCTCCGGAAAGAATTATACTGGATTTTGTCCATTTCATGCGAACACTCGTACGCCAGCCTTCGTGGTCTGGCCGGATTCCGGTACCTGGCGCTGTTTTGGCGAGTGCAACGAAGGCGGCGATATCTTCAAATATGTGATGAAGCGCGACGGCCTCGATTTCCCGGAAGCGCTGCGCCAGCTGGCAAAGCGAGCCGGCGTTGAACTCCGCCCGCTCACTCCCCAGGAAACCGCCCAACGTGAAGAAAACGACAATCTGCGCCGCCTG
>JARROY010000032.1:13557-23927 GCA_037383445.1 Anaerolineales bacterium
CAACAACCCGGCTGGAAAGGTAGCCCTAGATTACCTGCACCAGCGCGGTTTACAAGATGAAACCATCGAGGTCTTTGAACTGGGGTATGCTCCGCCGGGTTGGGAAACCACCTACCCGACATTTCTCAAAAAAGGGTATACCCAGCAAGAATTGATCGATGCCGGCTTGGCTTCGGAACGAGATGACGGCAGTCTTTATGACCGTTTCCGCCACCGGGTGATCTTCCCGATCCGCGACAGCCGGGGCCGGATGACAGGATACGGCGCTCGGGCAATTGCACCCGATGATATGCCCAAGTACATCAACTCTCCTCAGACAGTCTTGTTCGATAAAAGCAATTTACTTTATGGTCTGGATAAAGCCCGCAAAAGCATCCGGGACAAAGATCAGGTGGTGATTGTGGAGGGCTACCTGGACGTCATTGCACCGTACCAAGCCGGATATACAAACCTGGTCTCTCCCATGGGTACTGCCCTGACAGAAGAACAGCTCCGGCAGTTGAAACGGTTAACCCGCAAGTTCGTTTTAGCATTGGATGCGGATGCTGCAGGCATCAAAGCCACCATGCGCGGATTGCAGGTGGCCCGTCAAACTTTAGACCGTGAAACAGAACTGGTCTTCGACGCCCGAGGATTGCTGCATTCCGAGGCGCGGCTGAAAGCCGATATCCGCGTCAGCACCTTGCCGGAGGACAAAGACCCAGATGAAGTGGTTCAGGAAGACCCAGTCTTGTGGGAGCAGCTTATCGATCAGGCTCAACCGATCGTTGTGCACGTGATGAAGACCCTGGCCGAGGGGCAGGACATCAACGACCCCAAAGTTAAAACTGAAATTGCCCAGCAGGTCATCCCCCTGATCCAGGATCTGCCAAATGCGATTGAGCGCGACACGTATATTCAGCAGCTTGCCCGCTTGCTAAAAGTAGACGAGCGCAGCCTGATGAGCCAGCGGCAGCCATCGAAGGGCAGGTCGCCTATCCGCCGCCGTCCTCAATTCGAAGTTGACCCGGCTAAACTGGGTCAGGTCGCTGCGAAGGCCACGGGCGCAACCACTTTAAAAGCCCAAATGGTCTACAATCTCGAGGAACACTGCTTATCGGTTTTGATGCGTGAACCCGAACTGATCTACAAGATCGATCGAGCTCTGAAACAGTCGGGTCTTCCGCCGGTCTCAAGTGATGATTTCCAGAATACGGTCCACCAAGAGTTGCTCAATGCTGCGATTCAATCCTTAGACCAAGATCATCTCTACCCGGTCAGCTTTGCGCTGGATAATATCCCCTTCCAACTGCTCGAAAAAGCTGAAGCGATTTTGGAAAAATCAGAAAAGATCAATTTTAAGCAGGATCATGTCCTTGATGATATGCTGCGCACCATCTTGCGGATGAGAGAAGCTCACTTGCAGGAGTCGATTAACCAGATTCGATTTCTACTTGAGGATGCTCAAGAGACCAACAAAAATGAAATCAGCCAGTATAATTACACTATTCAACAAAACAGCCATACGCTCTTAAGAATTCATAAGGCTTTGGCTTCTGCGGACATCCAAACGAACAATCATTAGTTAAAGGTGAAGAGGAATGGTAAAAAGATCCAATCAAGACTACGAAGACACTGATGAGCTTATCTCGGAAGATCAAGACTCATTGGATGACGAGGAGCTCATTGAAGACCTTGAAGATGATCTTGACGAAGACCTGGATGAAGAGGAAGAATTAAGCGAAGAGCTTGTTCAGGAAATGGCGCTTGCTGATGAGATGCAGCGGATGGAACGCGCCCAGAAGCAAAAGAATTCGGCCCGCGTGCCGATCCCGAAAATTTCACCCGAAACCAGTGATGATCCTGTTCGTCTCTATCTGAAAGAAATCGGGCAGGTGGATTTACTGGATTCTGACCATGAGTTTTGGCTGGCGACTTTGCTGGAAGCACCAAAATTATTCGACAAAACATGTAAACAGAACCCAATTGCCAAGCGCGGCAAAGGGTCTGAGGAAGCCACTTTTAAAGCGCTTTACAGCGACATGGCTAAACACTGGAAGCATATCCTTGAAGATACCCATGATATGAAATTGGCTCCGCCGGATTTCCTGGCAATCTTGGAAGAAGCGCAACAGCTCCAGAGTGGTTGGGAGAATCGCCGTCCGAGCTATCTGCGCAACTTTTTGGATAACGGCCTTTGGTCGAGGGACGAAGATTGGGATGAGATCGCCCGGACTTCTTTCAAGGTCCTGCTGATTTTATACCTCATCCCGCCGGATGCGGCAAAATGGCTGAAAGAACAATACGTCAAGAAGAATTCCTTGCCCAACACGCGCTCGTTTGGCCGCAGACTCTCCGATGGCAATATGCTCACTCTGCATGTAAAAGCCACCCGGCTGCGGGCTAACGGCGCCCAAGATGCCATTATCAGTGCCAACCTGCGGCTTGTGGTGAGCATTGCAAAACGCTTCGTCGGCAGGGGCAGTTCCTTTGAAGACCTGATCCAGGAAGGCAATATTGGTTTGCTGCGAGCGGTGCATAAATTTGATGTCACCCGTGGGTTTAAATTCAGCACGTATGCCACCTGGTGGATTCGCCAGGCGATCACACGATCGATTGCCGACCAAGCCCGCACAATCCGTATTCCAGTTCACCTGCTGGAATCGATCCAAAGGCTGATGCGCACACAGCGAGAGCTGACTCAACAACTTGGCCGAGACCCCCGCAGTGACGAACTGGCACTTGAATCAGGCTTTATGGAGCCAGAACATGTTGCCGCAATCAAAGAAGCGATTGAACGTGATGAAGAACTGCCCCCTACACTCCGGCGCCGCTGGTCTCGGGCAACGTCTAAGGTAGAAAAAACGCTGCGGACGGCCGAAGAACCGATGTCGCTTGAAAGCCCCGTCGGAACTGGAGATAACAGCCAACTGGGTGATTTTATTGAAGATGATGATGCCCTGGAACCGATGGATGCTGCTGCTAGAGAGATGCTGCGCGATCAGGTGCAAAATGCCCTGGCTGCCCTGACAGACCGGGAACGCGAAGTGCTTGAACTCCGCTATGGTCTGCTCGATGGGAAAGATCACACGCTCGAGGAAGTCGGGCAGTACTTCAAAGTTACCCGGGAGCGCATCCGGCAGAGAGAGGCAAAAGCACTGCGTAAGCTGCGCCACCCGACCCGCAGCCGCGACCTGCGGGACTACTTGTCCTAGCCAAGACCCTCCAAAGAACAAAAAAAGAGCAGTTAAACTGCTCTTTTTACGTATTTAGTTGTACTAGTTTTTATAACCGATGATCTTAATGACTAGTCCTCATCATCATAGTCATCGTAATCGTCATAATCATCATCATCGTCGTCTTCGTCGTCGTAGTCATCGTAATCTTCATCGTAATCATAATCGTCAAGCGGCCAATCCAGTTCCAGGGGCTTGACGCTCACAACTTCCAATTCAGCATCACAGGAATCGCAGAAAATCTGGTCGCCTTCTTTGACGTTCGACGGAACACTTACACTTGCGCCACACATCGGGCACTTTGCATTTGCCATGGCAGTCTCCTTATTCTTTGCCAGTGTGTTTTGCCGCGCAGTATACCGGGAATTTGTCCAAATGTTGTTTTAAAATTGTATGAAAATGGTTATAAAAGTTTTGAAAGGTATTAAATTCGAGATGCTAGGTCGCAAGTGTTGTAACCTGGCTAATTTACATAAAAGCCAATTTCCCCGGGTTAATCCTGCTCCTGATACGGGTTGAAGCGGTAGCCTAGCCCGGGTTCTGTAATGATGTACTTCGGTTTGGCGGGGTCAGGTTCTACTTTAGAACGCAAGCGCTGAACCAGTCCACGCACCAAGCCCCGGTTGCCCTCGCCGCTGAATCCCCACACGTGCTCCACCAGGGTTTCCGTAGGGATGACTCGCCCGGCGTGGGTCATTAAGGTGAACAGCAAACGAAATTCAAGCTGGGTCAGGCGTTCTTCAGCGCGGTTTTCCACTTGGATGGTTCGATTCGAGGGGTCAACCATCACCCCGGATTGAGAGAGAATCGGCAGGCTGAAAAAGGGCATCCCAGCCGAACGGCGCATAATTGCCCTGATCTGGGCGATCAGGATGCGCGGGCTGTACGGTCGGGAAATGAGCAGATCGCCCCCAGCCTCGAGGAGGGTTACCTGCTGGTCTTCGGAAAACAGATCGTTGATCACAAAAATCGGTGCCATAGTTTGCGAGCGGAGCGTTTCCACCACCCGTACATCCAGCGGTTGGGAAGGGCCAAATGCCAGCAAGACAAAATCTGCGGGTCGCTCTGCCCAGATATCGATAAACTTGACCAGTTCTTGGACTTGCTGTGTGGCAAACCCGGCTCGCTGCAGTACAACCTGGAGCACCGCGGCTTCATCGAGGTGGTAGGAATAAAAAACTGCCCGCATCTTGTCCTCCAGTTTTACGAAATAGTTTTCTGCACACCTTGCAATATTTCGTTGGCAGACTGCAGGGTTCCTTCACTCAGTTCGCCAAGCATTTGGGCCAGCTCTACCAGCCGGTCTCGATCTTTGACCACCTTGACGATGGTTATCGTCCGGCCTTCCTGCACTTCTTTTTGGACTTTAAAATGTTTTTCACCAAAACCCGCCAGTTGGGCTAAGTGGGTGATGCACAGCACCTGGTGTTCTCTCCCCAGAGTCCAGAGTTTTTCACCAACCACTGCCCCTACCCGGCCGCCAATTCCCTGGTCAATTTCATCAAAGATCAGTGTGGGGGTATGGTCGGCACGTGCCAGCACATTTTTCATCGCCAGCATCAGGCGGGAGGTCTCACCACCGGAGGCAATTTTCACCAGCGGTTTCATGCCTTCGCCCAGGTTTGGAGCGACCATGAATTCGACCTGTTCAAAGCCGTTGATGTCAAATGCCAGCGGTTGGCCATCCGGCAGGGGGAGGCCTTTGGGGTCTGGGGAGGTGGAAAAATCCACTGCGAACTTGGCTTCATCCATGCGCAGGTCGTTCAGTTCAGATTCAATCGCTTTGCTCAGGCGTTCGGCTGCCTGGTGTCGTTTCTCCGAGACCAGCAGGGCTTTTTCTGCCAGTTCCTTGAGTAAGGTTTGCTGGTCTGCTTCTAGTGTTTTCATCCGCTCTTCGGCATGGGTGATCTCATCCAGTTCTTTTTGGGCTTGTTCGCCAAAGGCCAAGATCTCTGGTATGGTCTCCCCGTATTTTCGTTTGAGGAAAAAGATCTGGTTGAGGCGTTCTTCAACCTCTTCCAGGCGCTCCGGGTCAAACTCAATATTCTGCAGATACTTGGCTAAGTCTCGGGCTAAATCGACCGCGCCATCGAAGAGCTCCTGCACGCGGGATAAGTAGTTTTTGCTCTCCTGGTCATCTTCCACCAGTTCCTCAAGCGCTTGCAGGGCAATGCCAAGCCGGTCGGAGGCAGAGGCAGAATCAAGTTCGCCTTCGTCCAGGGCAATCAAGGCGATATTGGCCTGTTTGGCAAGGTTTTCCGCATTGGCCAGGCGTGATCGCTCTGCCTTGAGGGCATCTTCTTCATCGGGCTCAAGTCCCGCCTGTTCAATTTCCTGCACCTGGAAGGCCAGCAGCTCCATTTTTCGAGCGGCCTCTTTTTCTGCCTGGCGCAGCTGGCGCAGTTCAGCACGCACTTGCTGCAGCTGGCGGTAGCTTTTTTGGTAGTCTTCCAGTTCCGCTTCAGCTTCTGCAAACCGGTCCAAGAGATTCAGGTGGCTTTTTACGCGCAGCAAAGAGAGGTGTTCCGACTGGCCATGCAGATCGATGAGGAGTTCTCCCAGCGTTTTGAGCAGGGCAAGGTTGACCGTGCGCCCATTCACCCGGGCAATATTGCGTCCCTCGCGGCGGAATTCTCGGCGCAGGGTGACATAGTTCTCGTCATCCAGGAGGGCTTCCTCGCGCAAGATCTGATGCACCTGCTCCCGGACTTTGGGCATTATTTTAAAGGTCGCCTCGACGCTTGAATGGGTGACCCCGGTGCGGATGTTGGTCATATCGGCGCGCACCCCAAGCAGGGTTTCCACGGCATCGATGATGATCGATTTGCCCGCGCCGGTTTCACCGGTAAAAACTGTCAGACCAGAGCCAAGCTCCAGTTCAACTTTATCTATAATTGCAAAGTTTTCAATCCGCAGTTCTAATAGCATGGTGATTACCTGCCAATTTGAATTCCTGATAAACGCATATAGGTGGTGGTGGCTGCCAGGAAGACGAAGATCCCGGGCCATAATAAGCTGGTCAGAACCATGAAGTTCCCCGAGAAGAGGAAAATGAGGAGCGTGTTCACATTGGCCAATAGGCCGCCTGCAACCACTCCGCTCGTAACGGTGATAAAGAGCGATTTCGCCCGGCGTTTGCCGATCACTTTCCGGACAACCTCGGCAATCAGGGCTCCTGCGCCGCTGCCGAGGAAGAAGATAATGAAGATAAAAAAGAAACCGCCAAACCCGCTGACCAAATTCATCAGCCAGGTGCCGATCCCGGATAAGAACAAGGCGGTTACAAAGCCGGTAATGTAGTCATACCACTCAGCGGTGATAAACACTCTGCTTTGCTCTTTAATACAATCTGGGCAGCGGTAGCCAGTCGGCGTGAGCCGGGCACATTGGGCGCAGATGTATTTTCCGCAGCGGTTGCAGCGGAGGGAAGTTTCTTTATTCGGGTGGCGGTAGCAAAATGTAGGTTGCTCTGTCATGAAAGATCTCCAACGGAGGGATTTTGATCCATGAGGGACACGAGATTGCGGTAAAAATAGTTGACTTCCTGGAAACGGATCAGGCGGGTCACATGACGGCTGGCGCGAACATCTACCCGGTCTCCTTGCTGCAGGGGCAGCGATTCCTGTCCATCTCCACTGACAACGCTTCCATGATCTGATAGTACCAACACGCTGACCGTTGAACCTTCGGCCAGGACAATCGCCCGGTCGATCGAAAGGTGGGGGGCCACCGGCACCAGCAGGATATTGCGCAGGTCGGGCGGCAAGATCGGTCCCCCTGCTGCCAGGGCATAGGCGGTTGAGCCGGTCGGTGTAGACACGATGAGTGCATCGGCAACGTAGGTGGTCACGACCTGTCCATCGAGGCTGACCCGCAGGTGCACTGGCCGCAGGCTGGCAGTTCGGGCAATGACGGCATCATTGAGGACATGGAGTGTTTCCATCCGTTCGTCTCCCCGAAAGATGCTGGCATTCAGCATCATGCGGTCCTCATACCAATAATCTCCTTCCAGCAGGCGGTCGATAGCCGCTTTCCATCCGGTGGGAGGAACCTCGATCAGGAAGCCGAAGCTCCCCATATTGACTGGCAGGATAGGAATATCGACCGGTGCACACAAGTGCCCTGCCCGCAATACGGTACCATCCCCGCCCAAGGTAATCACCAGGTCGAAGGATTTATTCAGGATCGCCTGGCGCAGTGGCTCGTCGTTCAGCAAGCCAAAAAGTGCCTCAATGTGTTTCAACTGCAGGTATTCAGCGATATGGACTGCCTCTTGGGCTGCTTCACGGATCAGCGGGTGAGCCAGAATGGCCACTCGTTGGAAAGTTTTGGTGTGCTTGGTGCTCATGTCTGTATCATTATAGATTAACAAAGAAAATCATCATAGTGCTTGGTCGCAGGTGTAGGCAAAACCACAGCCGCGGCATCTGGCTGCCTGGTCATGCGAACGGCTGACCGATTTACGTCTATCGTCCTGGCGGATTTCTGTCAGCAAATCGATCATGGCCGTTTCCAGCTCCTCGGTATAGGGAACTGAAAATGTTCGCTTATCATAATGGATGATTCCATGAGACGGACGCTTACCATATTCACGTTCAATCAACAGGCAGTAAGCCGCCAGTTGGAAGATATGGGAATCATAGGGATAATCTGGGGTTTTCCCTGACTTAACCTCCACCGGAATGACCTTGTTTCCCTGGGTGACAACGTAATCGGGGCGGCCGGTAATCTGGGTGATCGGGTCATAAAGCGGTTTCTCTACCTCTTCCCATTTCCCGGTGTCGGCGTACACGATTTTTCCACCAGGAAGTCCTGCCGATTTTCGAGTCCGGCTGGAAATCAATAGGATAATCACAGCCAGCACAATTAAAATCAGTGCAGCAGGTAACATTACAGCACCAGCCCAACAAAATGGATCACCAGCAAGACCAATGCTGTCAGCAGCAGTCCCATCCCCAAGGTGCGCAGGCAGCCTGCAACCAACACTGTCTGGCCATGCTGGCGGTGGATCTCAGTCCCTCCGAGCATCTCTTGAACGTTCTCGGAAGGGACTTCCTTGCGCTGGTACCACCATGCCCGGTGACAGAACAAGTACGTGCCGATTTCGGAGGCTCTAATCGTACGCACAGTTGTTGCTCCTTAGGGGAGGGAGTCTTCTCCGTTGGCTGTCAGAAAGTTTTCTTCCGCTTTGCGAATGGTTTGCTCTAACTGCTGCTGGCGGAAGCTGAGGGTGATATCGCCGCGGGTGCGTTCGATGATCCCCCGGCAGATATCGGTCTGGCGGCGCAGGCCATAGGTGACGGCATCGGGGTAGTCCATGGTCACCAACACGGCATAAATTTCGTCCATATGCTGGAGCAATCGCTCCGCTTCCATGGAGTGTCCGCCGCGCAAAATATCCAGGATGCGCCGGCGCAGTTCTCCAACCGCCTCGGCCAGACCTCGCAGGTAGGTAGCTGATTCTAACCCCAGGTCACCTGGAGTCGGGAGGGCTAGGTCATCCACCAGGGCATAAACAATGCGTGCTTCAGCATATTCCTTCAGGGCATCTTGAGTATATCCGGCAAAATACAGGCTGGGATGGTCGCTTTTCAGGGTGTTGCACAGCATGTCGACAATCTTGGCGGCTTTATCCAGTTCGGCTGCGGCGTTCTCACGCTCCATCCGGTGCACAGCACGAATGGCATGCGCGCAATGCCGGGTCAGCGTCCTGGTTTGAGACAAGGCACGATCCCTGGCGTCGTTTTGGGCGTCAAAGTCTTCTCTAATTTGGTCTGCAATTTTTTCTAATTGGTCCATGATTAGTCTTCTGATTCGTCTTCTTTATTCGGCGGCTTGAACAGAAAGTCCGCCAGTGATTGTTTATGAGGGATTTCAATTGTGCCGAATTGGGCTTCATATTTTGCCAGGTTCTCTGAAAGGGCGTTGAGCATGAGCTTGGCGCTGAGTGGCGAAACCAATACCCGGGAAACCACTTTGGCATGCGGGTCGCTGGGCAGGTAGCGGGCAAAATCGAACATCACCTCGGATGGGGTATGGGCGATCCGCACCAGGTTGGCATAAGTCGCCTCCAGATCTGGGGGCAGGATAATACTCGGTCGTTTGGGTTGGTTAGGTTTCCCCTTCATGTCTGTCATTTGCTGCTCCTTTTACGTTAAGTCCTGGCTAAAAGGGGATATCATCATCATCCATCATCGTCTGGTTGGATGTGCTGTATTCTCCGCTATCACCACGTGTAGATAAAAAGATGACTCTTTCCCCAGTCAGTTCAAAACTGGCGCCAAAGGTCCCATCATTTCTGGGGAAAACCCGCGGGCCGCCGGTTTCTCGATCGATATTCAGACGTCCCTCTACCAATACCTGCGACCCTGTCCGTAAGTACTGGTTGCAGGTTTCTGCCTGGCGTCCCCAAACGGTGACCCTGAACCAAGTGGTTTCCTTAACCCGCTCTCCGTTGCTGGCGGTATATTGGCGGTTGGTGGCGACATTGAAATTTGCCACCGCCTGGCTGTTGTTGTTGCTATCCAGATACCTAAACTCTGGGTCGCGGCCCAAATTGCCGACAATAACTATTTTTTGATACGACATGATATTTTCTCCTGTTCATTCATTGTTTGTGATAAAAACATTTGCGGTAGGGAGGTCTCCCCATTCGCTGTCCCTTGGGTTAAAAAACAAAGATAGCGGCAATTATCTGCGTGCCCTATCTTTGTACAAAGATAACCTTGCTCTATTCATCTGTTCTCCTTTCCGATAAGCGGTTTGTTCAAGTTCAGAGTGTCGATCACTCCATCAGTTTTAGTTTCACTTATCGATCAAATACAGAACAATTGTACACAAAATTAACCGAATCGTCAATTGGGCTTTTACCCTCTAGAGCTATTCCTGGCGGTCCCAATTCCTGGCTCGCACGAACAGATCTGCTGCCGGCTTTAGTGCCGCGACCGGCATACTCATAAATGAGACCGATTGCGCACAGGGATTCACATCGACCACCTCTGACCCCTCCACCCGGAGTGCCTGGCGGTTAAACTCCGCCTGGGTGGTATAGCCTGCTAAAAAGAGTTTGAGCCCATATACCCAGATATTCCCCCATTGATGTGGAGCGATGAGGTAGGTTTCCGATAAAGCCGGGCTGAAGAGGCCCACGGGCCC
>JARROY010000033.1:0-13397 GCA_037383445.1 Anaerolineales bacterium
CAAGTTTAGTTGCGTCAAAGCAGATATATAGATTCGGAAAGTGCGTTCCGAGGGAATCTCCTCCAAGAGAGCAGGATTCAGGCCATGAATCCCCTCAAGAATAATGATTTGATCCTGTCGCAACCGGACTTCGTCCCCGGGCTCACTACTACCATTGACGAAATCAAATTTGGGTAAATGAACATGCTTCCCCTCAATCAAACGCATAATATCATGATTCAATCTCTCCCGGTCCAATGCATTGATATTCTCAAAATCAAAGTTGCCATGTTCATCTAGAGGAGTCTGATCACGGTCTACAAAATAATTATCCAATTCTAAAGGAAATGGTTCGAGACCATGTGCGAGGAGTTGAATCGACAACCGCTTTGAGGATGTTGTTTTACCCGATGAAGATGGACCCGCGATAAGCACCACCCGAGCCTCACCTTTCCGGTTAGCTATTTCTTCAGCAATATTAGCAATTTGTAAATCATGCAAGGCTTCAGAAACCAGGATCACTTCGCGGATTCGCCCTGCTAAGATAGCATCATCTAATGACCCTACACTATCGATCTCTAACAACTCCAACCAATCGCCATATTGTCGGAAGGTTGCGAGAAGCTTTGGATAGTTATGAAGCGGGAGGATCTCTTCAGGTTTATGACGTCTGGGAAATCGAAGCGTAAAACCGCCTTCTGCCGGCTCCAATGCAAACCACTGCATATATCCGGTCGAAGGGACCATATACCCATGGTGATAATCGCGGTTCTCTCCAAGATAATACATCACTAAATAGTCTTTTTTACGGTGTTTCAACAACTGGACTTTATCATTGTGTCCATGGGTCTCAAAATGGTGAATTGCTTCCTGAATAGGTACTTCTTGCCGGGTAATGGGTAAATCCTGACCAACTATCTCCCTCATTTTATTGTTTAATTCCAATAACTCCTCATCAGTAAGCTGGTTTTCACCTTCCATACGGCAAAAATACCCTCCAAATGAAACAGAGTGATCGATAATAATATCCTTATCAGGATGTAATTTGAAAAAGGCAGCCTCCAGCAGCATAATCAACGAACGGCGGTATATTCTCATCCCATCCGCGGTTGACATCGTGACCGGGGTCACCATTGCCTCGAAATTTATTGAATAAGTGAGTTCCCTTAAGGAACCGTTGACTACAGCACCTACTATTTTCGATGGGTAATCCTCAGCAACAATAGATAATATGGCACCTATTGACGTACCACGCGGAGCAGAAATAACTCTCCCATCAGGAAGATTTATAAAAACAGTTTCACTTAATTGGGTAAATTTAATTTCTTCTGTCATTAATAATCCCTACAACCAAAGTACAAAACAATTATTGATTCACTTGGAAAAAATTAGCTTTTTATTTTACCACTTGGAACCAATTTTATACAAATTTCGTTCTGAGGATGAACAGCTGTCCTTTATAGATCATCCTGGAACTTAACATTCCCCGATTGATCGAAACAACCAGTGTGATCACCCATGAAACGCCAAGTGATTTAATAGGAGGATAAGATGAAGAAAAAACTCATTCACAAAATACCATTTTTGATCCTGCTCGTATTTCTGCTTTCTGGATGCGGTTTAATGAAGGCGAGAGAGGATAATACACCTGATTTGGTTGGAGATTTAAGATCAGAAGAACACAACCAATCTACCGACATAGAAGACGAAAACCAAGAGCTAAGAACTTCTTCAAACGAGGAGATTCCACTTGGAGAACCAGTTGGAGAAGCAGGACAAAATGCCGTCCCGCTGTTTGAATCTGAAAAAAGTGAACCTTCTACTTTTGCACCCATGGATTCCTCTGGATCTAATTATCCACCCTCACCGGTATTTACAGCGACTCCTCCGGGGAATCCCCCAAGAGATATGTTCTTTGAGGATTATGGGGTTAATCCCTTTATCGATACCGAAGACGATAACCTTTCAACTTTTGCTACTGACGTTGATACCGGATCTTACACCATTGCCCGATCCTACATCAATCAAGGCATGCTCCCTCCAGAAGATTCGGTCCGGGTGGAAGAATATATAAATTATTTTCCCCAGGATTACCCGCTTCCTTCCTCTAGAGAGACCTTTATGATTTCGATTGACGGTGCTCCTACTCCTTTTACCGAAACCGATCGCTACCATGTGATCAGAGTTGGGATTCAAGGATATGATATTCAGGAAGATGACCGAAAAGATGTTTCCCTCACCTTTGTAATCGATGTCTCAGGATCTATGGGGAATGGTAACCGGCTTGAGATGGTTCAGGATGCGCTTGAATTGTTGGTCGATCAGCTTGGTCCATCCGACTCTGTTGGGATTGTAGCCTATACAGATACAGCTTGGGTTGTACTTCCTCATACCTCGGCAAGAAACAAATCAGAAATTATAGAGGCAATTTACTCCCTCTATCCGATGGCATCCACAAATGCTGAAGCGGGATTAATCCTAGGTTATCGAGAAGCGAATAAAGCCTTCCTATCCAATGGAATCAACCGTGTGATACTTTGTTCAGATGGTGTTGCCAACGTTGGTAATACCGGCCCCGACAGTATTTGGGAATCAATTGAGGACTACGCCAGCGAAGGGATTACTTTAACCTCAGTTGGAGTTGGAATGGGAAACTATAATGATGTTCTGATGGAACAATTGGCTGACCAGGGAAACGGATTCTATGCCTATATAGACAACATGAACGAAGCCAGACGCCTCTTTGTTCACGATCTTGTCAGCACACTCCAGGTGATTGCTTTAGATGCAAAAGCCCAAGTCATATTCAATCCAGAAGTAGTCTCTCGCTACCGTTTGGTTGGCTTTGAAAACCGAGCAATTGCTGATGAGGATTTCAGGAATAACCGTGTAGATGCTGCTGAAATTGGAGCTGGTCACTCCGTAACTGCTCTTTACGAAATCAAATTAAACTCCGGAGCATGGGGAGAGATCGCAACTGTCCAGCTTCGTTGGAAGAATCCAGATACTTACCGAGTCGAAGAAATTAGCAAAACCATCGATACGCGGGATCTAGAGGATAGTTTCCGTCGAGCAGACCCATACTTCAAGCTGGATGTTCTGGTCGCAGAATTTGGAGAAATTCTCCGAAACAGCTATTGGGCAGATGGCACATCGATTCAAGACGTTCTGGAATATGCCAAGGACCTGCCGGATACGTTGGAAAGAGGCGAGGTCTATGAGTTTATCGATCTTTTGGAGCAAGCTGTCTATCTAGATTATCGTCGATAGACCGACCATCCCTACAATCTAGAAGTTAGAACCATTTCTTTTAGGAATGAGAAAAAACAGCCCTCGGTTAATCCCGAGGGCTGTTTTGGTCCGGAACTATTTTTAGTCCACGAAATCTTTTGGTAAGCCGCAGCATAGAATCAGATTTTTAGCGGCCTGGACCTCATCCAATCTGCCGATTGGAGTTTTATGCGGTGCTTCATGCAGCACTTCCGGATTGGTTTTCGCCTCCTCTGCAATCTGCAGCATCGCTTGGGCGAAAGAATCCAGGGTTTCTTTAGATTCCGTTTCGGTCGGCTCGATCATCAAAGCTTCTCGTACGATCAACGGGAAATAATTGGTAGGGGGATGGAAACCAAAATCCATCAGACGCTTCGATATATCCAATGCATGAACACCTTCTACATCTGGCCACCGGCCTTCGAGAACAAATTCATGCATGCAGACCCGATCGTAAGGCAGTCGATATACATCCTTTAGCTTATGCATCAGGTAATTAGCATTCAAAACAGCATATTCAGAGACTTCCCGCAAACCATCCGAACCATGCATCATGATGTACGTATAGGCTCTGACCATCATGCCAAATTGACCATAAAAAGTTTTCATCCTACCAATGCTTTTCGAAGGCGTTTCAAATGAGTAAAACGGAAGGTCATATTCATCATTTCCTTCTTCTAGGACAACTACTGGCCCGGGAAGGAAATCGACCAAACGCTCTACAACACCAACTGGACCAGAACCTGGACCGCCGCCCCCGTGAGGTGTAGAAAAGGTCTTGTGCAGGTTATAGTGCATAATATCAATCCCTAATTCACCTGGTTTTGCAATTCCAAGCAAGGCATTCATATTTGCCCCATCACCATACATCAAACCACCCGCCTCATGAACAATTTCGGCTACATCACACACATGTTCATCAAATAACCCTAAAGTGTTCGGATTGGTTAACATAAACCCAGCAAGGGTCTCATCGCATTCTGCGCGCAAAGCATCGATATCGACATTACCACGCGCATCTGATGGAATCTCGACCACCTTAAAACCGCTCATTGCTGAACTTGCCGGATTGGTTCCATGAGCTGAGTCTGGCAGTAAGATCTTGTTCCGTTGAGTGTCTCCATTAACCTGATGGTATTTCTTAATGATCAATACACCGGTCAATTCACCTTGGGCTCCAGCAGCGGGTTGAAGACTGATTCCATCAAAACCGCTAATTTCTTTGAGAAATTCCTGCAGTTCATACATCAGATGAAGCGCGCCTTGAACCGTTTCAACAGGCTGCAAGGGGTGGATTTGGGAAAAACCGAACATTCTAGCGGCTTCTTCATTGACCTTAGGATTGTATTTCATGGTGCAGGAACCTAAAGGATAAAAGCCGATATCAACGCCATGGTTCAATTGAGAAAGTTTCGTAAAATGCCGGATTACTTCAATTTCGCTGACTTCCGGCAGCGGTAAAGATTCTCGTCTCAAATTCTCTGGAAAAGCAGTCTTTGGCACATCCGGTGCAGGGAACCTCACACCACGTCGTCCAGGAGAAGATTTATCGTAAATTACAGACTCAGTCATTTGTCACCTCCTCCAAAAGGCTTACCAGATAATCGATTTGTTCTTTACTGTTCATTTCTGTGACAGCGATCAGCATATTGTCTTCCATTCCAGGGTAATCATTCCCCAGATCGTACCCTCCGATTACTCCCTCTTCCAGAAGATAATCATTAATCTCCTCAACAGGCAATGGGCATTTGACCACAAATTCATTGAAGAAGACTTGATTAGACCAGAGTTCATAGCCATCCAAGCGGGAGATTTGGTCGGCAGCATAATGCGCCTTTTGGTAATTTAACTCTGCAACCTCTTTTAATCCCTCTTTGCCAAGAAGACTCAAATGTACGGTTGCCGCCAATGCCATTAGTCCCTGGTTCGTACAAATATTAGAGCTCGCTCGTTCCCGTTTAATATGTTGTTCTCTGGTACTGAGCGTTAGGACGTATCCACGCTGACCATTTACATCTGTTGTCTCACCAACCAGACGACCAGCGATACTGCGAACATATTTTTCTTTTGTCGCCAAGAGACCTAAATAAGGACCTCCATAGGAGAGCGGAATTCCCAAAGGCTGGCCTTCGCCAGATACAATGTCCGCGTCGAAATCACCCGGCGTCTTGAACAAACCTAATGCAAGGGGATTTACGGAGACAGCCAGCAATGCGCCAGCAGCATGCGTTTTTTCTGCTAATTCACTAAGATCATAGATCCGACCAAAGAAATCTGGATACTGCACGGCAACAACAGCAGTATCTTCATCAATCAGATCATACAGTGCACTGGGGTCTAACTTCGGATCCAGGTCTGGTCCAACGATGGTGAAATCTTCCCCCTGAAGGTATGTGTCGATTGTTTCCCGGTATTGTGGATGAACTGCTGGAGAGATAACCGCCTTTTTTCGTTTATTTCGAAAAACCACTCTTCCCATATTGATTGATTCTGCTGCAGCTGTCGCCCCATCATAATGAGACGCGTTAGAAACTTCCATGCCCGTCAAATTAATTACATGGCTTTGGAACTCAAAAATCGCCTGTAAAGTACCTTGTGAAATCTCGGGTTGGTATGGAGTATATGCGGTATAAAATTCCCCTCGCCGTAATATAAAATCTACCGCGGCGGGAATATAATGATGGTAAGCACCTGCTCCAAGAAAAAGGGGAAGATCACGGTGGGTTTCATTCCCTTCCGATAAATCCCTCAGAACCTCCACAACCTCCATCTCAGTCAGACGTGGGGGAAGATCCAATTTTGGGAATCGAAAATCTTTTGGAACCGAAGAGAAAAGATCTTCAAGCGATTGTGCACCTACCGCTTTAAGCATCTCCTCCCGGTCTGTTTTGGTATGGGGATGGAACATCAGCTCTCGCGCTCCTCAACATTCTTTCCATAAGCATCTGTATCCATAAGTGAATCTAGTTCACTAGGATCACTCATTTCAACCTTAATCATCCAAGCATTTCCATATGGATCACTATTTACTGTTTCTGGTGTATCCAGCAAGTCTTCGTTCAATTCGATGACTTTTCCGCTGACCGGACTATACACCTCAGATGCAGCTTTCACAGATTCAATTGTGGCAAATTCCTCTCCTTTTTCTAATTCGTCTCCCTCAGAAACCAAATATTCGAGATAAACGATATCGGAGAGCTGCTCTTGGGCATAATCGCTGATGCCAATCGTCCCGATATTTCCTTCGACCTTCACCCACTCGTCCTTATCGGTGTACTTTAATCCTTCTTCAATCTTCATGGACTAATCCTCCTTGAGGTATAAAATAAGGGCACACGTAAATAAACGTGTGCCCTCTGTCTAAAACCTGAGAGATTCATGTGACAATGTCACATTTGCACCTTCGGTGCCGGGATTATCCCGACTTTCCAGAGAGTTCCAAGAACAGGGTCCTTTTACCTGAGAGTTTCATCTGGCTCTATTATCACCAGATTTGCCCCTTCGGTGGCAGATCTAGAAGATCCACACTCTCCCCTGGACTGGTTAATTTGTCTGACTAATTCTAAAGTCCGTTAAATAAAAAGTCAAGGAATAAATGTCAGACAATAAACAACCGTTATGCCCAACCTTGATTTTTGACAAAATCCGTTACAACTGGAATGGTGATGTATTCTCCCTGGTAGGCTTTGTAGCCCCAGTAGAGCTGGACAGCAAATGCAGCTAATCCTACACATACTCCAATTAGCACAAAAGATAATACAAAAGTTAAAATAAACACTACCACACCCCAAGCTAAAGCTTGGTAATTATGAGCTTTGATAAAAGGACGGTCTTTCTTGTCCTCCATCAACAGCAAGATCACAGGGACCAATGGTGTAAATACATAGGCGAGTGCTGCCCATAATTTATCATCATCGGTAATCGTATCTGGTGCTTGTTCAACCATAATGAAAGTTCCTCCGCGTAGAATAAGTTTTTAAGAATAACCCCATTATAAGGGGAAGGTTGTGAAATAAGCAAACTAAAATGAAACACAGAAAATAAGTTATGCTAAAATTCTCACATGGATACTCGAGTTATCTTCATGGGGTCTCCCGAATTTGCTCTTCCGTCCCTGCGCGCTTTACATTTGCACACAAATTTGGTTGGAGTTGTAACGCAACCAGACCGCCAGGCCGGTCGCGGGCGGAAACTAACCCCACCCCCCGTAAAAAAATTGGCAAATGATCTCGGTGTTGAAGTTTTCCAGCCCAAAACCCTACGCACTGAGGATGCCTATACGAAATTAAGACAATGGGCACCTGATGTAATTGTTGTGGCCGCATTTGGGCAGATTTTGAGAGAAAATATCCTCAATCTCCCACCTCACGGCTGCATCAATGTTCATGCATCCCTCCTCCCCCGGTGGCGTGGAGCAGCGCCGATCAACGCTGCTATTCTCCATGGAGACAATGAAACTGGTATTACAATTATGAAGATGGATCCTGGATTAGATACAGGTCCGATACTCACAAAGCGCGCCATCCCAATTACTAAAATTGATACAGCAGGTTCATTAAGTGAAAAATTAGCTCAACTTGGAAGTAAATTACTCATTGAAACTTTACCAAAATATATCTCCGGGGAAATTTCACCAACGCCGCAACCAAATCAAGAATCTACATATGCTCCCATGCTTTCCAAAAAAGATGGTGAGTTGGATTTTAACCAATCTGCAGAATTCCTCAGCCGGAAAGTTCGTGCTTTTGATCCCTGGCCTGGAACATATACCTATTGGAAGGGTCAACCCTTAAAAATAATTAGTAGCCTGTCAATCGACCAAACTCTTGGGATTCCGGGATCACGTACCATTTACGAGGGCTTACCAGCCATCTCAACTCAAGATGGCACTTTGGTCATTCAATATTTACAACCAGCTGGCAAAAAGCAAATGAGTGGCGGGGTGTTTCTGAATGGTGCCAAAGATTGGACAACAAACACATGAATTACCGCTTCACTTTTCTTAGACATGGAGAATCGGTAGGCAATCGAGATGGCTATGTTCAAGGTCAGCACGATTTTCCTCTGAGTACAAAAGGAATAGAGCAAACCAATCTTCTGGCTAGAAGATGGCATGACCAAGGCATTCATTTCGATTTGATAATCTCCAGCCCTCTCACCCGCGCATTGTCTACAGCTGAGATTATTCACTCAATCTTGGGTACTCCAATCCATGAGGATCGAATTTGGATGGAGCGGTATTGGGGAAACCACCAAGGAAACACACTCGAGGAATTAGATCAAAAATATCTCCGTCCCAAATTTGTTCAATTGTTCGATTCTTTAGGGGGGGACGGAGAAAGCGAATGGCAGCTTTTTTTACGGGCTGGAGTTGCTCTCCAAACCTTATTTAGTAATCCCCCTGGTGAATACCTAATCGTTTCTCACGGCGGATTATTAGATAAAATTCTACATACAATTTTTGGTATCAAACCGCAAGCAAACTTTCAAGGTCTATTATTTGAATTTCGAAATACTACCTATACGCAGGTTGAATATCATACAGAACGAAATCAATGGCGGATGCTGAATTTTATCCAGCCAGAAGACCCAATAAAATCGCATCAGGAAAACTTCAAAAGATATGATTTTACTTTTGTCCGTCATGCAGAATCGACTGGCAATGTTGAGAAAGTGTTCCAAGGTCAGAGTGAAACACCATTGTCTAAATTGGGGGAAGAACAGGCTCGCTCATTCGGTAGTTTGCTTGCCCAAAAAAACAGAAAGTTTGATTATGTCTTATCCAGTCCGCAATTAAGGGCTAAACAAACTGCAGAATTAATTTGTCAACCGCTTAAACTCCCCATCAACACTTTCTCACTTTTAAAAGAGATCGATAATGGGTTATTGGCTGGTTTGAATGGGGTGGAAATTGACGCTCGTTTCCCTGAGCGGCCGGACAGGACAAATCCTTACCTCCCGGTCGGTAAAAATGGTGAAAGTTGGCTTGAACTATATTTGAGAGGCATGAGGATTGTTGACCATCTTATTTCTCATCCTCCTGGGGAATATCTGATCATCTCTCATGGGACAATCTTAAATGCTGTTATTTGGAGTATTTTGGGGATTCCACCTCAACCCAGTCGCCGTTCTTCAATCTTCATTTTTGAAAACACTGGTCATTGTGAATTATCTTTCGCTCCTGAGGAAAACCTTTGGCGATTCCTTTCACTAAATCCAGCAACAATTTCTACTCAGACTGAATAAACCGCATGGGCAAAATGAAAATTCTCAGCATTGGGGCAGGCGCCATCGGTACCTATATTGGTGGGAGCCTCGCCCTCGCAGGAAACTCTTTAGTATTTCTGGAAAAACCAGAAACCGCACAGGCAATCCAAATCCTGAAATTAACTTACCAAGGCAAAACCTCCACGGTGACCCATCCAGTATTTGCTACAAGTATTGAAGAAGCGCTGTCATTCGGTCCATTTGATATTGCCCTTTTTGCATTAAAATCGTTTGATACTGACAGCGCTATGAGGAACTTAGAACCTTTTGCAGATCGGTTACCGCCATTTTTATGCCTGCAAAATGGTGTAGATAATGAGACTAAAATTGCTAAGGTTCTAGGCAAAGACAAGGTAATTCATGGCACGGTAACCAGCGCGATTGGCAAACTAGGACCAGGAGAGATCATTCTAGAAAAATTCCGGGGGATTGGTATCTCCAGTAAACATCCAATTTCAGTTAAAGTACAACAATTTTTTAATCAAGCAAATCTAAATGCAGAATTTTTCAGTCAGCCTGAGGCCATGAAATGGTCGAAAATGCTCACCAATCTTGTCTCCAACGCATCTTCTGCTATTCTTGCGCTCCCACCCGCTGAAATTTTTTCTAATCCAAAACTATTTAACATTGAACTTGCTCAATTAAAAGAAACCATAACCGTGATGAATGCTTTGGGAATTCCAGTGGTCGATCTTCCTGGTACCCCAGTCCGTCTTTTAGCATTCGCCATAAAATCCATACCTCCAATCCTCGCGCGTCCCCTTCTGAAAAAAGCTGTTGTAGGGGGAAGGGGAGAAAAAATGCCTTCTTTCTATATCGATATGCAGAGCGGCAGGCTTAATAGCGAAGTTGAATGGGGAGAGAAAAAATCCATCCCAACACCTGCAAATACATTTCTTACGAAGACTTTGCTTGGGATGGTTAATGGCCAAATTCCGAAGGAAAGATACTACAACAATCCTGAAATCTTTACTCGAGATTTCTTAAAAACAATAGATTAGTGTAAAATTTTATAACAGTTTGATCTTATTTCATACCTGGTTTTTATTCACATTTTCCTTCATTTTCGAACCAATTCTTACAATTTAGGAGAGGATGAATGGCAGAACAATTCGACTTTGGGAACAAAATCGTTTGGCAGCCTAGTCAGGAATACGTCAATAATGCAAGGTTGACTGAATTTATGCGAGAATATGGAGTTTCTGATTTTCCAGAGTTAATCAAGCGTTCAACCGATGATATTGATTGGTTTACAAGTTCCGTCCTTGAATTTTTAGATATTCAATTCTACAAACCTTATAAAAAAGTCGTTGAACTTCCCAATGGTATTGCTTGGCCTATCTGGTGTTCGGGGGGAAAAATGAATATCATCCATAACTGTTTAGATAAATATATTGGTTCTCCTAAGGAAGAACAAGCTGCTTTCATTTGGGAGGGAGAAGAAGGCTTTTCAAAAACTGTAACTTATAAGCAACTTTATCAATCCGTTAACCAAACAGCCAATTTCCTACGGTCCCTTGGTCTGAAAAAAGGGGACGCGATCGGTGTATATATGCCCATGGTCCCCGAGATTGTTTCAGCAGTCTTGGCAATTGCTAAAATTGGGGGAGTTATCCTTCCCTTATTTTCTGGCTATGGAAGCGGCGCAATCACAACTCGTCTCAATGATGCTGAAGCAAAAGCACTATTTGTTGCCGATGGCTTTTTCCGAAGAGGGCAAGTCGTTCCAATGAAACCCACCGCGGACCAAGCCGCCCAAAAGATACCATCACTAAAACACTTGATAGTTTTAAATCGGGTAGGTTCGAATCCTGCCATGCAACAAGATCGCGATTATTGGTGGCATGAGACTATTGACCTGCAGTCCAATCAAGCTGATACTGAACCAACCAATGCAGATGATACCCTGATGATTATCTACACATCTGGGACTACTGGACAACCAAAAGGAGCGGTGCACACCCACTGCGGTTTCCCAGTTAAAGGCGCTCAAGATATGGCATTTGGCACAGATGTTCATCCTGGCGAAATAATATATTGGATGACAGATATGGGCTGGATGATGGGTCCCTGGTTGGTGTTTGGCGCATTAATCCTTGGGGCAACATTCTTTATGTACGACGGCGCGCCAGATTATCCAGATCCAGGTCGTTTATGGGAAATGGTTGAGAAATACAAAATCACAGCACTCGGTATCTCCCCTACCCTAATACGAGCTTTAATCCCACATGGCAAGAAATATTTCAAGGGCAGGGATTTGTCAGCCCTTAAACTATTTGCCTCAACAGGAGAACCGTGGAATCCTGCTCCGTGGATGTGGTTATTTGAGACTGTTGGCAATAAGCAGCGTCCGATCATAAATTATTCTGGTGGAACCGAAATTTCAGGGGGAATCGTTATGGGAAATCCAATTCTTCCATTAAAACCGACTACATTTTCAGGACCTTGCCCTGGGATTGCCGCGGATGTCTTTGACGAAAATGGACAATCTGTAACCAACCAGGTAGGAGAATTAGTGATTAAAGCACCCTGGATTGGAATGACGCGTGGGTTTTGGAAGAATCCTAAGCGCTATGAAGAAACCTATTGGTCGCGCTGGCCAAATGTATGGGTGCATGGGGATTGGGCAGTCAAGGATCAGGATGGCATGTGGTACATCCTCGGCCGTTCTGATGATACCATCAAGATCGCTGGTAAACGCTTAGGACCTGCTGAAGTTGAATCCATTTTGGTAAACCATCCAGGGGTAATTGAATCAGGTGCGATTGGAATCCCTCATGAAATAAAAGGAAGTGAACTGGTCGTATTTTGCGTTCTTGCTCCCGATTTTTCCCCATCTGAGAATTTGAAAGAAGAGCTTA
Organism: Anaerolineales bacterium; assembly: GCA_037383445.1. Lineage (GTDB taxonomy): Bacteria > Chloroflexota > Anaerolineae > Anaerolineales > UBA11579 > UBA11579. The sequence goes on from JARROY010000033.1 coordinate 12,378, forward strand.
TTCGAATGGTTGTGGACCAAATGGGAAAACCGCTTGCCCCAAAGAGAGTCCACTTCGTCAGCGATTTACCTAAAACACGCAACGCCAAAGTTATGCGCCGTATGGTCCGGTCTGCCTACCTTGGACAGGAACTTGGGGATACGTCCTCCTTGGTAAATCCAGAAATAATTGAGGAGATTAAACAAATCAGCCAATAATCCAGGCAATCGCACAAGGAGAAAACTATGGATTTCTATCTTAATGAAGAGCAACGAATGTGGCAGGCTGCTGTTCACGATTTTGTTGCCAAAGAAGTAAAACCTAAAGCCAAAGAAGTTGATGAAACAGGGGAATTTAATTGGACTGCTGCTCATAAAATGTCTCAGCTGGGGCTATTAGCGCTGAATATTCAGGAAGAATATGGAGGCCCGGGTGTAGACGCTGTCAGCGCTGCCATTGCGATCGAAGAGCTTGGCTGGGGATGCGGCAGCACTGCATTAGCGGTTGCCGCACATAATGGACTGGGCACCACTCCACTCGCATTGTGGGGATCTGAAACACTTAAACAACGCTATTTGGTGCCCATCGCGCAGGGAAAAAGCAAACTGGCAGCTCTTGCCTTAACCGAACCTGATGCTGGGTCTGACCTCCAGGGAACCAAAACCAAAGCCGAGAAGGATGGCGATTTTTGGGTCCTGAATGGAAACAAAATGTGGTGCACCAATGCCAGCATCGCGGATTATATCGTCACCCTAGCTCGCACATCACACGAATCCTTCAGCCTAATCGTGGTACCTACCGATTCCGAAGGGCTCTCCATTGCTCCACCCGAGAAAAAAATGGGAGTTAAAGGTTCCCCCACCCATGCGGTCAACTATGAGAACGTGCGCGTTCCACTAGAGAACATCATTGGGACTGAAGGGGAAGGGTTGAAATACACACTTGCCACCTTGGATGGGGGAAGGATTAGTATTGGTGCAATATCGGTTGGATTAGCTCAAGCAGCCCTAGAAGAAGCCGTCAAATATGCGAAAATCCGAC
>JARROY010000034.1:0-19860 GCA_037383445.1 Anaerolineales bacterium
TCAGATAATACTCTTTACTGCGAATGGTAAACCCATCCCGGATGGCCGTCTCGGCATACATAGCATACAGCATTTCCAAATCGTCCATGCCACCGCGCCGGACAGTCACCCCCTTCCGCCCTGCCAGGCGCACATTGTAGCGCGTCTTAGATTTCATCGACATCAGCAGGTCTTCTTCGGAATTTTCCAGATCCATCAGGACGGTATTGCGGAACTGGATCTGCTCGTCAGAAAACCGCCAACCGCTTTCCGATAGCTCCTCAACCAGTTCCAAGCCCACTGCATGGGACTTGTCCTCCTCTGAGTCTGGTTCACCAAATCCAACTGGCACGTCAGGATCGATTTTGAGTAAAAAAGCAGACCTCTGGCGGGCGAATGCTGCTAAATCCTTTATAACGCGCTGGCGCAGATCGACATCTGCCCAATCCATCAGGACAGGGCCCTTCGGTGTGTAGTGCATTCGCAAGCCAAGCTGAACCCCCGAAAGCTTCACTTCCCTCTCAAGCACTAAGGCGGCGGCAACCAGCTTATCTTCGTCCCGCCATACCCGGTAAAATGGCTGCCAGCCATACTGCGCTTTTACCTCTCCCCATTCCCAGGTTTGCAGCAAGTGAGGGTTGGGCAGCTGGGCGATGGTGGCGTTCCATTCCTGCTTGTCCATCATCAGCGGAATTCCCCCTGCGCCCAGGCCAGAATGGCTCGAGAATGTCCCGCTCCGCACAGGTCTTCGGGCAGGGAATCTGCGGAGAAATAGGCATGCGCCGTACTTTCGCCTGAGCCGTTTAATTGTCCGCCAACCACAATTCCTCTATACAAGACCAACAGCCCGTTTCCACGCGGGTCATCATCAAAAAAGTAGGTGTTCAAAAGCCGGCTAATTTCAACTTCGAGGCCGGTTTCTTCACGCACCTCGCGCACGGCCGCCTGGGCGGGGGTTTCATCCACCTCCACATACCCGGCAGGAAGATTCCAGCTTCCCTTCCACGGCTGGTACGATCTCTGAAGCAGAAGCAAGTTCCCATCTTTTTCAATCAGCACCGCGGAGCCTAATTTTAATTGCTGGTAATAAATCCATCCGCACTGTGGGCACTGCTCACGCGGGCGGTCTTCGATTTCCCGGCTCACCATTTGGCTGCCGCACATCAGGCAGAAATGCTGCTTCATGCCTGTCCCCTCCGCCCATACAGCATCTGGTATCCCCAGTAAGCTGCCTGAAGGTACACTTTATCCCAGGCGCCGCAGGTCCTCATCAACTCACCGCCAAACCCACGCTTGAAGCGGTAGACCCCCCACAAGCCATCCGAACGAGCTGAAAACTGTGCCTCGAGATTACTTTCTTCATCATCCGGCACGCCCCACAGGTCATAGCTGGCACAACCCTTCTGCTTTGCCCAGCGAATCGCTTCCCATTGGATTAAGTAGGTGGGCATGCGGTTTCTCTCCAAGTTATTAGATGCCCCATACAAATACCAGGCCCGGTCTCCACAGGCAAACGCCATTAAGCCTGCCAGGGGGCGTCCCTGGTAGCTGGCTAAAAACAGTTCGCACATTCCCAACGGATGAAACAACTGATACACGCGCCGATAGTACTCAGCAGTATGCACCCCGAAAGCGTCGCGCTCGCCGGTTACCTCTATCATTTCAGCGAAGGCTTCCAGGTCAGCGGAAGCAGAGACTTGCACCTCCTTCCGCTCCGCCAGCCGGATATTGTAGCGAGTTTTTTGCTTCATCCTCCCCAGAATGTGCTCCTCATCGCCGGTAATATCCAGCACAATCGTGCGGCGCGGCTGGAGATCATGTGGACTGCGACGAAATCCTGCCTGCTGCAGTGCTTCGTCCCCGGCAAATTCTCTTTCCCATGCATCCGGTTCCACCTTCAGAAAAACGGCGTGCTTTTCCCGGCAGACAGTATCCACCAACGGCCACAGTTCACTCCAATTGGAGCCAAGTGGGCCTTTGGGAATATAGGCGATTGAAAAGCCAAACGGCAAAGACCGGAACAGCACCTGCGCCCCAGTCTCTCCTTCCGCCAGATAGACTGGCTGCCAGCCAAAATCAGCCTTCAGCCTTCCCCAGGCGGCTTGCTGCAGTAAATGGGCATCTGGATATCGATTGGTGAACTGAGTCCATTCCTCAAAGGTTAACACTGGCATGCAACTAAACCTTTATCCTGATCTGGTAATAAAATTTTGTGTAATGCTTGCACATTGGAAAAAAAGATGTACTAAGGAATCGAGGTCAGATCGGGCGGAGGTGTTTCGCGGATCTTTGCCCCTGGGATAACCTCATCAAGCAAACTGACCAGGGTATCCACGTCACCCTCATCGGAATACTGGAGCAAGCGATCGATGACCTGATCCAACTGATCATCCTCCAAGTTTTCAATTTTTTCCAGCCGGGTAATTTCAGGATGGTCGGTGGGCTGCTGGCTGACACCTTCATCCCAGAGCACTTCACTGATTTTCTCACCCGGCGAGAGACCGGTAAACACGATCTCGATATCCTGACCCGGCTCCAATCCGGAAAGGCGGATCAGGTCTTTAGCCAGGTCCAGGATCTTGACCGGTTCACCCATATTCAGTAAAAAGACTTCACTGCCTTCTCCCATCGCAAACGCCTGCAACACCAGATGAACCGCTTCGGGGATAGTCATAAAATAGCGTTCAACCTGCGGATCGCGCACCGTCAGCGGGCCACCCGCGGCGATCTGGCGTTTAAAGAGCGGGACCACACTCCCCCGGCTGCCCAGCACATTACCAAACCGCACCACGGAATAGCGCAGTTGATTGCGATTTGCAGCCCGCAGGACAATCATCTCTGCCAGCCGTTTGGTAGCGCCCATAATGTTGGTCGGCCGGACAGCTTTATCGGTAGAGATCATAACCAGCCTCTCCACACCCATTTCAACAGCTACCTCGACGACATTCTTGGTCCCCATAATATTATTGGTCACTGCTTCCTCGGCGTTAAGCTCCATCAGAGAGACGTGCTTATGGGCAGCGGCATGAAAAATTACCTCTGGTTGGTACCGTTCAAAGATCTGAGTCAGGCGTTTCCGGTCCCGCACATCGACAATCACAGGAAACTTTTGCAGGTCGGGGAAGCTGTCTTCCAATTCCACCATAATCTCAAAGATACTGTTTTCCCCATGGCCGATCAGTGCGATGCTGGCAGGAGACCAGCGGGCTACCTGGCGGCAAAGTTCGCTGGCAATCGAACCACCTGCACCAGTCACCAATATGCGGCGGTCTTTGAGCAATTTACTGATTCTTTGATGGTCAATATGGGCATGTTCTCGGCGCAGCAGGTCAGAAATATCCACTTCCCGCAAGCGGCTCACATTGACCGTCCCGCCAATCAGTTCGTAGATTCCAGGCATCGTCCGGAAAGGAACCCGTTTCTCCCGGCAGACCTCAGCAACCTTACGCACGACTCGTCCAGGGGCGCTGGGGATGGCAATAATCACTTCGCTTACCGGAAGCATCTCAAGTTTTTCAGCAAGATCATCTAACCGGCCGATCACCGGAACTCCATGGATCCGGACATCTTTCTTTTCAGGGTCATCATCCAGGAAAGCCACCGGAGTGAGTTTTAACTGCGGGTTTTTAAACAGCTCCCGCACCACCAATGAGCCGGCATCACCAGCCCCAACCACCAACACTTGTCCTTCCTCTGGTACATTTCGCCGGGTAAAGATCTCTTCGGATAAAAACCTGGGCAAAAATCTCAACCCGCCGACAAACAGCATCGAGACCAGCCAATCGATGACCGGGACGGAGCGAGCAAAAAAATCAAATGCTCCAGCAAACCAGAGCAGGAACATCAAGCCGCCAAGCAGCACAGAAGCAGTAGTGACCGCAGCGGTAATGGTCACCAGTTCCCGCACACTAGCATAGATCCAGAAGCGCTGATATAAGCCAAAACGGCGGTAGATAATCGGTTTGATGATCAGCGCCATCCCCAACATCACCAGCATAGTTGTGCCGTAGTCTACAAAAGCCTGGGTGACTTCCAGACGAAGCAAAAAACTGAGCAGCACAGAGAATACGATCAAGACCAGATCGAAGGCAAAGATATATCGATTTCGTAAAAAAATCTGGTCTTTCATAATTTGCCAGCCAATCTGGTCACCGCCCCCTAAAACCGAACACAGCCGCAAATGTCCGCAGGATGATCCCGATATCCATCATAAAAGTGCGGTGTTTGATGTAATATAGATCATATTCTAACTTTACAGTGGTTTCCTCAATATTGGCGGCGTAATTAATGTGATTTTGCGCCCAACCAGTAATGCCCGGCTTTACGAGGAGTCTGGCGCGGTAAAAAGGAACATGAGCCTGAAAATGGTCCACCAGGGTAGGCGTTTCCGGGCGAGGGCCAACCAAACTCATATCTCCACGTAGCACATTGATAAACTGCAAAGTTTCATCGAGGTGCGTTTTACGCAGGATTCGGCCAAGTTTAGTCACCCGCTGATCATGTTCCGAAGCGGGTCGAGTGATTTCATCTTGATTCTTGTTGTTTTTCATGGTCCTAAATTTTAGGATTTTGAAATATACCCCGCCTTTGCCAGCCCGCGTCTGTTGAAACACGATCGGCCGCCCCGATTCAATGAGGATAGCCAGAGAAATCAGCGGTGCAAGCACAATCAAACTCAAAGTGCCTACCAAACCACCCACCAGATCTAAGAGACGTTTCCCAATCGTGTAGAAAGAATTCACCCGCGCCTGGTCCACGAAGGAGCGCAAAATCCAATCTGCTTCCAAATACTGCACCGGGACACGCTCCAACATCTCCTCATAGGCTACTGGCATTCTGGTGATGAGAATACCTTTTTCCTGCGCTTCGATCAGCAGTTGAAAGGTAGAAGGGTTCATTTTTCCGGAGATAGCGACGATGATTTCTGAGACACGATTGGCTTCGGCCAAAACATGCAGCTGCTTACTTGTTCCAAGTACTTTGTAACCTTTTATGATCGTGCCTTGTTTTTCAAGATCGTCATCCAATAGGCCAATCAGGTTAAAGGGAGGCCTGTTTTTATTGATCACACCAACTAGCGCAGTGCCCGTTTCCCCTGCGCCTACAATCATCACGTTGTGCATGAAACGCGGACCGGAGAAAATTTGGATGTAAACGAAACGCCACATCAACGTAAACAAAGACGCCGCAGCCAAAAAGGCAGCCACGCCACGTCGTGGCAGGGAGGTATCGGAAACAAAAAAGACCACCAGATAAATAAACAGCCCAATAACAGCTGAAACACCTATCGAACGGACCGTTCGGCGCCAATCGATCGAGGTGCGTGAATCATAACTGTCGATAAGCAAAATCACCCAAATGATTGGGAGCAAGAAAAACCAGCCTTGCAGCCTGGCTTGAATGAATTCGAGCAGTGGGAGTTCCTGCAGTTGTGCAACCGCCCAAATATAGACGGCAATGGCCAGAGCTACCCAAGCCAAAATAAAGTCCCCAAGGAAAATCAACACCCGGCGCTCTCCTGGTCGGAGCCGCCAAGATGATTGTCGCGTTTGGGTCGGTTTTTCCATTCCTAGAATTTTCTTTCTTTTTCCTGAGTTTTTATTTTATTAAGCTGGTTAATATTTCAAGCAGCGGTTTTCTTTCCAAACAGCCAAGTCATCAGACTTACTAAAAATGCACTTCCCCAGGAGAGATGCATTGTGGCAATTACCAAAGGTACCCCAAATATCAGGGAAAATCGCCTGCTCTGCAGCGTAGTATCCAGCCCGCTCAGCAGCAGAGACATTCCATAAATAATCACCACCACCAATAACACCCACCTGGCAGCCACCGACCAGATTGAGGCTGCTAACAACCCGATCAATCCAAGGACAAAGAGTGGGGGTAAAGCCTGGCGCCAGCGCAAACTACCCGGAAACCGCCGCAGCATGGCTGCTTTCCAATAACCATATCGCCAATACTGGCGGGCAAGCTGACGCAGGGTTGAGCGGGAATAATATTGTACCTGAATATTCTGGTCTAGCCAGATTTTCCCTCCCGCTTGCCGGATTCGGGTGTTCAGTTCGTAATCTTCATTGGCCAATAAAGTCTCATTAAATCCGCCAATACTTAGTAGATATTCTCGCCTGAAAGCGCCAAAAGGCACTGTATCTACCTCGCCTGGACTATCTGCAAAACGATATTTTGCGTCCCCAACCGCCAGGGGATAAGAAGCGGCTGCAGCAATCGAGCGCGCTATCCAAGTGTTTTCAGGTGGGACGATTTTCCAAACGCCGCCGACATTATCGCCGAGCCGCTTTTCTAGCCCAGCAATACTGCGGGTGATATATTCCGGGTGCGGTACACAGTGGGCGTCCAAGCGGACAACATATTCGCCTTTTGCCGCCTCGAGCGCCCGGTTGAGCCCGGCTGGGATAATTCGTTTTTGATTCTCGATCACCAGAATTTTTAACTCGGGATGATTTTTTTGAAAATTTTCAATTTCCAGGACGGTATTATCATTGGACATCCCATCTGCCACGACAACTTCCAGATCCTCTTTGGGATAAGTCTGCCGAACAAGCGCATCCAGCATTAAGCGGATGGTTGATTCCTCGTTATAGCATGGGACGATCACAGACACTTTGGGAGAGATTTCCATTGGGGGGTATTATACTGGGGGTTTGGTGATCTGTCACCCGTAGAAAATAGTGGAGCGTGCCTAATTCTTCAGACATCCTTGTCCTTTTCCGAGGTCAAGTAGGCATCCTTTTTGCCGCATCGAGACCAGACCAAGGAGCGTTTTCGTGTCTTTTTCTTTTAGGTTAGGAGCGAGAGACCCGACTCTCGTCTTCCCGATTTGCAATCGGCAGCCGCACCACAAAAACACATCCTTCCCCAAGGACACTTTCAGCAGATATTTCTCCCTGGTGGGCTTGCACAATTTGATTGGCAATGGCCAACCCTAATCCAGCCCCATGGTCAGGGCCACCTTTACGTGATTTGTCGAGCTGGTAAAAGCGTTCAAAGATGCGAGATAGTTCTTCTTCAGGAATTCCCGCTCCAGAATCTTGAACAGAGATCGCTACCCAGCTGCCTTTCACCTCTGCCACCAATTGAACCGTGCCGCCAGGTGGAGTATGTTTAATCGCGTTATCCACCAGGTTGTTAAACACCTGAGACAACCGGTCGCCATCTCCTACCACTGGGGGCAATTTACCCACTGAGGATGTCAGCGTTAACTCAGCCTGTTTAGATTGTGGGCTGAAGCGTTCCACAACGGCGTCTAACAACAGATCTAACTCGATTGGCCCCATCTGCAGATCGGCTGTACCGGCATCTAACCTTGCGAGGTCCAGCAAATCGAACACCATCCGGTACATGCGTCCCGATTCATCAAAGATCACCTGAGCAGCCTGGTGCTGCGCTTCAGGTGTGTCAGCTGTCCCATCCAAGATCGCCTGCGCAAACCCCTGAATAGAAGTAAGTGGGGTTTTTAATTCGTGCGAAACGTTGGCGACAAAATCGCGCTGGGACTGCTGGCTGGCATGCACTTTGTCAGACATCTCATTGAAAGCCTGACCCAACATACGGACTTCTTTGGGGCCCTCCGGTCTGACCGTAATTTGTTTCCCTTCCGCCAATTTGTGGGCTGCTGCGGAGATTTTTCCGAGTGGCGACGCCACCGATTGACTGATCAGCAGCGCCAGCAGCAACGAGAGCACCAGCGCTACCCCACCCGCCTGAGTCAAGGCCCGCAGCAACTCCCCAGTGATGGGAGAATTGAGCAGTTGGCGAAGCGGTTGGCGCGCTTGCAGAATCACCAGCGCCACTCCAGACTCGACCCTCCGACCTGTGTACAGCCATTCCTTGCCCTCTAAATCGCGAATGCTGAGCACCTCTCTGAGCGGGTCTGCTGGGATGCGGCGGATCGGGCGCAGTTCTGGAAATTGATCGGATTGAGAATCAGCCAGCACATTCCCATTTCGATCAATAATCACAGTGCGGAAACCGGTGTTCTCATCCACCCGCGCCACCACTTCATCAAAAAGTCCCGGGCGGTTGAGTTCAAAGACAGGCTGCTGGAGCAGTCTGGCGGCCGTACTGCGCAGTTCCAGGCGAGAGGCTAGATTGCTGCGGGCCACAAACAGCAGCAGAGTGATTGCAGAGGTCAGCAGCACAACCCCAATCACAACAAAAAAACCTAGCAGGAGCCTGGAGCGCAGGGAGGAGAACATCAGATGACCAGCTTGTATCCAACACCAGTTACGGTCTCAATTTTTACCGTGCTGGCGGAAATTTTTTTGCGCAGGTGAGCGACATGCACATCTACTGTCCGCGTCTGGCCAAAATAATCGTATCCCCAAGCCAAGTTAAGCAGCTGCTCACGGGTTAGGACGAGACTCTTATGCTCAGCAAAAGTCAACAGTAAATCAAACTCTTGGGTTCGCAGTTCCACGACTTGATCACCGACGCGCACCTCCCGCCGGCCAGCGTCGATCACCAAATCGCCCAATGTGACCACCTCGTAGTCCGGTTCTTGAACCGGGCGATTTAGCCGGCGCAGCATGGCACGCACTCGGGCAACCAGCTCGCGCGGATTAAAGGGTTTGGTCAGATAGTCATCGGCACCCAATTCCAACCCGACGATTTTATCAATGTCCTCATCCCTGGCAGTCAGCATGATCACCAAGACCGGGCTGTCTTCGGCTCGCAATCGACGGCAGACCTCAAACCCGTCCATTTCCGGGAGCATCACATCCAGCACGACCAAAGCCGGATCATAGGTCCGAACTGCCTCCAAGGCAGCTTTCCCATTCCCGACGGCTTCAACCCTAAAACCCGCTTGCTCCAGGTACATGCGTGCCAGCTGGATGATGCTGGGTTCGTCATCTACCAGGAGGACCAATTCACCCGCCACGCAGAAATCACCCGCCTTTGACGAGGGCAATCGCTTCGATCTCGACCAAGGCACCCACAGGGAGAGCAGCTACCTGTACAGCAGACCGGGCAGGCGGGTCTTCTTTAAAATATTCGCCATACACCGCATTGATGGTGCCATAATCTTGGATATCCTGCATAAAAACCGTGCACTTAAGCACATGACTCAGATCCGAGCCGGCAGCCTCAAGGACTGCCTTGAGATTGCGCATCACTTGGTGTGTTTGGGCTTCCACGCCGCCCTCTACCAGCTTGCCGGTGGACGGATCCAACCCGACCTGGCCGGACGTAATGACCAGATGGTTCATGCGGATGGCCGGGGAGTACGGGGCAACCGGTTTAGCCCCACCGGCAGGGATGATCACTTCTTTTTTGTGAGAAGGCATATCAAAAACTCCTTAGATTTTCTTTCATTCTAAGCCAGATAACCGGGTGGGTCAAACCTGCCGGTGTTTAAAGGATGTAAAATATTTTTTCTCATCGGGTCTTGCCTATGATTAAAATATTATGCAAAAAAGAATTAATATGCATAATATAATGCAAAATATCCAATATTGACCTGCTTTCTGCGATTTGACCGTTGTCCCAAGCCAAAAAGGCAGGTTGTTTTCAAACCTGCCTCTCCAAACCTGGTTTAACCCATTCAAGCCATTTTATTTTTTAGAAGTTACCTTCCAATAATTGCTCTGGGGTGATCTTGCGGAAGCTGAACTTATAACCCGCATAGATGGCCAGGGCATAAAACAAAATATCCATCACCGTAAACGTGATTTTCATCAGTTCAAAGGTCATCGCATAATCAAATCGCTGCAGCACTTCGACAAACCCCATTTCATACGCTTTGGCTACATAACCCAGGGAAGTTAAAAAATTTCCCAGCACAACACTGACCAATGCAATCACACCCCTGCAATGCCAAACACCTTGTCGATGCCCTTTCCTAACAGCCTGACTCCAATCCCCACCAAATATCCTACTCCCAAAGCCAGCCATCCGATCTGGTATTCAGTCAAGTAGGTAACGGCTGCCCAAACGACCGCCCCAAGGAGTCCCCCGATTGCTCCCCCAATAATCCCAAGCCCTAAATTTTGCTGGAGCTTCAAGTCTTCAACCCTTGCTCGCAGGACATCTTCACTAATATTGGCCTTCATTTCACGTTGCGGGGGTTCCTGAATTTCTTCCATAATAAGCCTCCGTAAGGATTTTGATTCTGGGGGAACTTACCAGTGAATAAATTATACGGAAAATCTGGACAAATTCCAAAACAGCGCCTAATCAATTTATGTTAAAAAGGGTAACTCCTTGCGTTATAATGAAGCATATTTAATCTTCTGAGGATACTAATATTTACAAGATAGCCTCTGATTCAGCGAATTTACCATTTAGATTCACTACTTCGAGTCCATGAGGCAAACTCTTGCGGCGGGCCATTGAGGCCGACCGGCTGTTCTCCTCAATCATTCTGTGGGGTCCGCCAGGAACAGGTAAAACGACCCTGGCAATGGTCATCGCCAACATCACCAAGAGTCACTTTGTCACCCTCTCAGCGGTACTGGATGGGGTTGCCCGTCTGCGCGAGGTCGTTCAAGAAAGCGTCGAGCGGCGCAAGCTGTATAACCTGCGCACAATCCTGTTTGTGGATGAAGTTCACCGCTGGAACAAAGCCCAGCAAGACGCCCTGCTGCCGCATGTTGAGAACGGCACTGTCACCCTGATCGGCGCTACTACCGAAAATCCTTATTTTGAAGTCATCTCTGCCTTAGTATCCCGCTCACGCGTGTTCCAACTGCGCGCACTGGAGGATCACGATGTACGCCGCATCCTGGAGCTTGCCCTGAGCGACACTGAACGCGGTCTGGGAAAGTATACTGTGGAGGTCGATGAAACGGCTTTCGACCACCTGATCAACATCTCCGGTGGAGATGCCCGCAACGCTCTCAACGCCCTGGAACTGGCCGTCGAGTCCACTCCGCCAAACGAAAAGGATGTCGTGCATGTCACCATAGAAATCGCCCAGGAATCGATCCAGCGCCGGGCAGTCCTGTACGACAAGGTCGGCGATTCGCCTGATCATACTGGCGGGCGAAGATATTGGTCTGGCCGATCCGATGGGGATGGTCGTCGCCAGCGCCGCCGCCCAGGCTTTCGATTATGTCGGGCTGCCGGAAGGCGTGTATCCGATGGTGCATGCCACCCTTTACCTGGCCACTGCACCAAAATCTAATACTGCCAATGCTTATTTCAAAGCTTTCGAACGCATAGAACAGGAGGGTAAAACCGACGTCCCCAACCACCTGAAAGATGGCAACCGGGATGCCAAAGCGTTGGGCCATGGCAAAGACTACCAATATCCGCACAACGACCCCGACCACTACCTTCCCCAGCAGTACCTGCCAAAAGATTTGTTAGGCACCTACTTCTATACGCCATCCAGCCAGGGCTATGAAGAGACAGTCGATTCCCGGCTGCAGGCCTGGCGTGAAGCACAGCGCAAAGCCTTAGGCATCACCGAGACAGAGACGCTGCCCGACTTGGATGACCAACAGGTGCAGGAGATCAAACGCCGCCACAAACCCACGGGCAGTACCTCCAAACGCTGAACGAACCAAGCAATCTTTTAAACTTACAAATTCTCTCTTTACAAGCATTTTGATATCCCTTACAATCCGCCCGCTATCTTTACATTTTTGGAGATTATGACGATGAAAAAATCCATCCTTCCGATCTTATTTCTTGCAGTCCTTTTGCTGGTTGGCTGCGGCGGCACCCCTGCCGAACCCCAATCGCTGAAGGTGGCGGTGCTCCCTATTCTGGACGCTCTGCCGATGCATGTTGCTCTAGAAAAAGGTTATTTTGCAGATGAAAACCTGGAAGTCGAACTCGTGCCGGTCAATTCCGGTCCGGAACGCGACCAGCTGATGCAATCTGGCCAGATCGATGGGATGATCAACGAGATCGTCTCGGTTCTGTTCTACAACCAGGATGAAACTAAAGTGGTCATCGTGCGCTTCGACCGCACTGCCACCCCTGAGTCACCAGTATTCAGCATCGTGGCGGCTGCCGATTCCGGGATTGAAAGCGTCGAGGATTTGGCCGGGGTCGAGATCGGGATTTCTGAAGCAACGGTGATTGATTATATGACTGATCGCGTCCTGCAACACGCCGGGTTAACCCCAGATGAGATCAACACGGTGGCCATTCCCCGCATCCCGGACCGTCTGGCGCTGCTGCAATCGGGCGAGCTGGCCGCCGCCACCCTGCCCGACCCGGTGACCGGCATGGCTGTCCTCAATGGCGGTAAAGTGATCATCGATGACAGCACCCTGCCGGAGGTAGGCACCAGCGTAATCACCTTCAGTGTCGAAGCGGTAGAAAACAAGCCCGAAGCAATCCGAGGCTTTTTAGCCGCCCTGGAAAAAGCAGTTACCGACCTGAACACCAATCCCGACCAGTTCAACGCCATGCTGGCAGACAAGGGACTGGTGCCCCCGCCGCTGCTCCCGACTTTCAAACTGCCTCCCTATGTGACTGCTTCCGTTCCCAGCGAAGCCCTGTGGCAGGATGCGATCGATTGGGCTCTCGGCAAGGGAATGATCTCGACCAGTCCGAGCTACGCCGACTCGGTGAATGATTCGTTTTTGCCCTGAACAGATCAACCTTAATCATACAAAGTTCAGAAAAAAGACCTTTCGATTAATAAATCGAAAGGTCTTTCTATACAAATATTTTTACTGTCTCAACTCAAACCCCAATCGAGGAGCAAACGTCCCAACCAGGTTGCCCAAATTGGATAGCTGATCACGAGCACCAAACTGCCGAGAGAGAAGAGCATATTCCGCTGGCCGCCGCGCAGAAAACCAACCACGGTTAAGATATATCCCAATCCGGCCAAGACACCTATCCAGGCCAGGGACTGCGGCAGCAGCTGATCAACAATCGATGTAGAAGAGATTAAAACCAACCAGATTCCAATCGCACCTCCAGCCGGAAAGAACCTGAGTGATTGTTGAAAATCGATCCGGCCAAGCACGAGTAAACTCTGGCCGTAGGCTGAGACCAGCATACCACCAATACCCATTAAAGCAGCAAACACTCCAATGATTAGATGCTCTGCAGGCATAAGCTGGACAAACATTAGAGCCAGCGGCAGCATAAACAGTACTTGGAAGATTGATGAAAGATCATTGATTTTACCGAACCGCTCCCCAAAATAGAAAAACATTATCCCTGTTATAAAAGTAAATATTGTCGCGGCCGCACTGAGATAGGCAGCCCATCCATACAAATTGAGAAGTGAATCGTTCAGCATTAGAATAATTTCCCTAGGGTAAAGATAGTTTAAACTTAATTGAAAGAAACTAATTTCAACCTTAATCCCACTCCCACTGTTCAAGTGCCGGAATGACTTTATGATCGGTCAGGTCGAGCTGGATCGGGGTAATCGAGACGTACCCGTTTTCAATCGCATGGAAATCGCTGTTTTCTTCCATGGTGGCAGAAGGATACTCCCCTCCAATCCAATAATAGGGATACCCATATGGATCCTGACGGATCACCAGTTCATCTTTATAAAGACGCATCCCCTGGTGGGTGATCCGGACGCCCTTGATCTGGTCTTCGGGCAGATGAGGGACGTTCACGCTCAACGTCAGGCGGTCGGGAAGTCCGTTCTGCATTACCCGTTCGGCGATTCTTCGCGCATATTTGGCGGCTGTGGAATAATCCCGTTTTCCATGCAATTCGGGCATGGTATGCAGTGAAACCGCGATACCGGGTACATTGGCAATCGAAGCTTCCATCGCCGCCGTAACAGTACCGGAATACGTCACATCATCGCCAATGTTGGCATGTGGGTTGATTCCAGAAACGACAATGTCAATATCCTTGATTAAGCCCAGCAGAGCCAGCGCCACACAATCTGAGGGGGCGCCATCCGTCATCATCGCAGGGGAACCATCGGCAAGTGTGGTCGGCCTCACCCTCAGCGGCCGGTGCAAGGTCTTAACATGGCCCGAGACAGACCAATTGCGGTCCGGTGCCAGCACACTCACTTTTCCCAGTTTTCTCATTTCCTGAGCCAGCGCCAACAAGCCAGAAGCCTGGACACCGTCGTCATTGGTAACTAAAATATGCATAACAGTCCTATCCTATTTGCAGTAAAATGGTATAAATTACCTAATTAATGAAACCTTTCGGGTTCGATTGAGTTATTATACTTAGATCGGTAAAGATTTACCAAACCTTATCGGAAAGATTGATGCTACCCAATGATTGTTGGAGCAAGTAAAAAAATGAAAAAAGAAGTACACAACTGGCTTCGGCCAATCCATATTCATTACCATCCCGGAACAACCACCCCCCTGCTGGATAAAGCAGCTGAACAACTCCTGGCAACTTTTGCTGATTCAGGTCACGATGTGCAGGATCAACCAAATCAGGAGACAGACGTTTTGCTGACCACGGCACGCTTTGGAGAACTGCTCAGCTGGCGCAAAGCACTGTTTTTTACCGGGCGCTCTAAATTTAAACTCAGCCATGTCCCGCGCACCATTACCATGGTGCATATCACTCCCAATGAGTTAAACGATTCCCTATCTCATTTTGACCAATCCCTGAAAAAAGAACCCTTCAACCGAAAAGATTTTGAATTCCCGGGCCTGGCAGAGACCGCGCCAGATGTACTGGTTGAGCAAGGGCGTAGAGGGGGGGCAATCCTCTCCCTGATCCGCTTGCTGCAAGCCCAGTTAAAATGCATCCGAATTCTGCTCTTTGTTGGGGATGACACTCCCGAACGCGTGTATCATTTTGACCTGGTCGGCGCCCACCCGATTACCGAATACGGGGAAAACAAGCAGGAATTCTACCGAGATATTGTTCTCCGCATGGCTACCTATGAATCGACTTACGAAGTCACCAAACATGAGGTTGTCGGCGATCTGATCCCTGAAGATGAATGGCTTGAACTTTCCACTGTAGAAGCCATGCAGCGGGCCGGGAGAGAAATGGGAAACAGAAAATTTTTCACCGATATGCTGCGTATCGTGGATTTGGTCCCCGTACCAGCCGTGAGCGACGCAATTGCAGACCAATACAGTGAAGGCTGTTTTGCCACCTGGGACCCCTATATCTCAGCCCTGATCGCCACCATCACCGGCAGTGCCCGCCCCGTAGATAAGGGCAATATTGCCCCAAACGATCTGGCCGCAATTGTCGGTATTCGTCCTGACGGCTTAGGAGCACAGGTGCGGCATGTCGCCGATCGAGAGAACATTTCTCCTTCCTCCGAGGCAGTAGAGATGATGGATATGGATAGGGTTCTCCCCAATGTGGAGGTCGAGGGTTTACCGGGCAAATTGCCGGTTGTCCGCTCTAAACTGCACGGTCACCGCGGGGTGCAGATGTACAACCCAGAACATGTGGAATTTGTCCCGCTTGATCCACCTTATTACCATTATCTTGTCTCTTGTGCCACCGAAGCCCAGGCCCGAGCGATAAAATCCGCCTTTGCCAGGGCAGAAAGCCTGCTCAACCCACAAGACCCGAGAAAACTGGCTTTCACAATTTTGCCTGGCCACGGGATTGTGATTACGGAAAAATGGCAGTCGGACAAACAGCCCTTCCAGCTGATATGGGAGTTTATGGATGCCGGGTACTTATTGATCGACAGTTTAGTGCCGCAAGGACCAGTCAAGTTTATGCGAAACGGTTCCAACACAATGGTATTAGCCGCATAGGAGATTTCGATGGGAGCTTGGGATATTGGTAGTTTTGATAACGATGAAGCCCTTGATTGGGTCTATGAATTAGAAAAAGCAAATGATTTCAGCATCTTGGAAAAATCCTTTGAAACCGTAATCGACCAGAAAGGCGATTCACCGGATGCATCGGACTGCACAATTGCATTGTGCGCTGCAGAGGTCGTGGCCAGCTTGCTGGACAACCCAGCCAGCGATGTGCCGGACGAGGTGCTGCAATGGATCGAAGACAAACCCGAACCGTCCTCTGAACTCATAAAAATCGCCGTAAAAGCGATAAAGGTGATCCTGGATGATTCAGAGCTCAAGGAATTATGGCTGGAGACCGACGAATACCAGGACTGGGTGGATAACGTCAAAACCCTGATTGAGAACCTGACTGAAGAATAACCCCTATCTAAATATCAACCAATCCAGCTGAATATTCTGCGCAGCAGGTAATCGTGCAACCACTTTTAATTATTCCTGAATGATATAATTCGGCGAACAATGATTAAGAAAAATTATTTATTTACAATAATAGTTGTTTTAATTTTCTTTTCAGCGCTGGGGATACGCTTATATGATCTAACCGATGTCCCACTCGAATCCCATCTCGTCCGCCAGCTAAGATCCTTATTAATTGCCAGGAGTTTTTACCATGGAGAAGGCATGGGGGACGCTAGCCTGATTGAGCCCCCCATCATGGAAATCACTTCAGCTTTCTTCTATACCCTTGCAGGTCACGAAATCCCTTGGGTGCAGCGCATTATCTCGATCACTTTTTGGATGCTGGGCGGATTGGCTCTATTTGATCTTGGAAAAACCATCAGCAACAAATTTGGCGCATTGATCAGCATTGTCTATTATTTTTTCCTCCCATTCAGTATTATCACCAGCCGCTATATGATGCCAGACCCTATGATGGCAGCCTGCACTGTGCTTGCCATCTGGACTTTGATACGCTGGGAAAAGCAAAGGACCATGAGGTGGGCTGTTGCAGCCGGTTTGGTCACTGGATATGCCCTTTTAGTCAAGTCGGTAGCTGGGTTCATTTTACTACCAGCATTTGCGCTGTTTACCTTACAGGTTCTCCCAATTAAAAGTATACTCAAAGATAAGCAGGTTTGGACGATCATTGGCCTGACTGCCTTACCAAGCTTAATCTTCTATATTTATGGGATTTTTATTCTCGGCTCTCTTGCCAGCCAATTCCAAAATCGGTTCTTTCTCAACTTATTAGTGGATCCCGCTCACTATCTACGCTGGTTAAACGTCATCAATAACAAACTGGAGATTGGGATCGTTATCATCGCCCTTATCAGTCTTACACTAATAAAAGAAAAGAAATATCAATATTTGCTGCTGGGATGGTGGATTGGTTTTGTCATTTACGGGCTGGTATTCCCCTACCATATCTGGACACATGATTATTACCACATGCCGCTGGTGCCAATTGTCGCACTTTCCCTTTCACCTTTAGGCGGGCTGGTCTCCAAATATTTGGTTGATAAAGAAAAAACGAGCAAATTAAATCTAGCTTTGGTCCTTGTTTCAATGCTCCTATATATTGTTCCGAATATGTGGAATACACGTGTGGAATTTGCCAGGGAGGATTTCCGGCAGGAAGGTCAAAATTATCAGCCTATCGCAAATGCTCTGGTGGGTTACCAGGATGAAAAAATTATTTCATTGTCTGGCGATTATGGGCTTCGTCTAGAATACTTTACCCAACTTAAAGTTGCTTCTTGGCCAATCCAAGGGGATTTCAATTTTGATCGCACTTGGGAGGAAACCTTAGACACCTATCACTTCTTCATTGTCCTGTCACAAAACGAATTGGACCGCCAGCCGAATTTAGCAGCGCAGTTGGAAAATTATTCAGTTTTTTACCAGGGCGGTGGTGTGATTATCTATAACCTCCAGCAGCCCGTAAAAACCAATTTTGCGCCTGCAGAGCTTTATAACGGCTTTGTAACACTATTCCTGAACCAGGCAGCAGCAAGCCGAGTTTCTTGACATTATAGAACAAATTTTCTATAATTAGATAAACATTATCAGGAAAAGGAGTCCCAAATGCCCCACAAGCACCATATTACCCATATTGAACTTCCCGTCGAAGATGCCAACGCAGCAGCTAAATTCTATCAGGCTGTGTTTGAATGGAATATTACCGAATTTGAAGAGATGAACTATACCACCTTCGCTGCCGAAGGCGGAACTGGCGGTGGTTTCAACCCGGTCAGCGAGGAGAATCCCGTCGGTAATGTTCTGGTATATATTAATACCCCCGACCTGAAAGCCAGCCTGGATAAAATCAAAGCCAACGGCGGGATAGTTTTGATGGAAAGTTACGAAATTCCCACCGTCGGTACCATGGCCACTTTCAAAGATCCCACAGGAAACCTGCTGGCGTTGCTCGAACCCGTTGAAGAGATGTGATCTAACATCGGTCAAATACAAAACGCCGAGTTTCCTCGGCGTTTCATCGTTTATGCGAGACCTATAGAAAATTTAACTCGTTAGCTCTGCGCCAACCGTTCACGCAGCACTTTATGCAAGATACCTCCGTTGCGGTATATCTGCACATCCATCGGTGTATCCAACCGGGTCTCCACGGTGAAGTTTGTTGCACTGACATCCGCCTTAACCGCCGTCACGGTAAGTTTAGCATTGGGGGACATCTGGTTGCTCATTCCCTCAATCGTGAAGGTTTCAGTGCCATCCAGACTAGCGCATGGCAGCCTCATAAATAGAGGTCTCCTCGCCTGTAGGCAGGTAGCGCGTAAATCCACCTTCCACGCCAGGCACCAACTGGTTTTTAAGCCGAATATTGGCAAATGTGCCGCGGGTCATCACCCGGTCATTGCCGCGCCGCGAACCATAGGAATTGAAATTGTTGGGGGCGACATTATTTTGCTGCAGATATTTTCCAGCAGCGCTGTTCGCTTGGATGGCACCGGCTGGTGAAATATGATCGGTGGTGATCGAATCAGAGAGCAACGCCAATACCCTGGCACCCCTGATTTCTTCAATGTCGGGTAGTTCTGGAGTCAAATCCTGGAAGAATGGCGGCTCCTGGATATACGTTGATTCGGGATCCCAATCGTAGATCTCGCTTTCAGCTCCAGGAATGGCATTCCAGGTTGGATTACCGGAAAACACATTCTGATAACGTTCGACAAACATTTCAGGTTTCACACTGGCCTGAACCGCCTGCCTGACCTCTTCTTGGGTTGGCCAGAGTTCCTTCAGGAAAACTGGTTCGCCTTCGGAATCCGTACCCAAAGGCTGGGAGGTCAGATCGATATCCACAGTTCCGGCCAAGGCAAATGCCACCACCAACGGCGGAGAAGCCAGGTAATTGGCCAAAGAATAAGGGTGAATGCGGCCTTCAAAATTGCGGTTCCCAGAGAGAACAGAGGCAGCCACCAGGTTTTGGCTGGTCACCGCTTTCACCACTTCACCCGGAAGCGGGCCGGAGTTCCCGATACAAGTAGTGCAGCCGTACCCAACCAAATTGAAACCAAGCTCAGCCAGCGGTTCCAGCAGACCGGCTTTCTCCAGGTAATCAGTGACCACTCTTGAACCGGGTGCCAGGCTGGTCTTAACATAAGGTTTGACCTGCAAACCGCGTTCGACCGCCTTCTTAGCCACCAGGCCAGCGCCGATCATCACTGCCGGGTTGGATGTATTAGTGCAGGAGGTAATCGCGGCGATGACCAATGCGCCATGCCCCATGGTCACACTTTGGCCATTGGTGCCGAAAACCGCTTGCCGGCCTAAGTCTTCCCTTTCGAGTTCAAAACCGCGTTCGCTCTTGGGCGCCATCAACGAGGTATGGAAAGCAGTCTTCATATGGTCCAGCCCAATTCGGTCTTGCGGGCGTTTTGGACCGGATAAACTCGGTTCAACCGTGCTGATATCGAGGCCCAACTCACTGGTGTAGTTCGGTATCGGCATACCGGGGGTGTGGAAAAGACCTTGCGCTTTACAATAGGCTTCCACTAGAGCTACTTCTTCCTCGGTTCGTCCCGTCAGGCGCAGGTAATTCAAAGTTTCCCCATCGACAGGGAAGAAAGTAATCGTAGCGCCGTTCTCAGGGGACATATTGGCAATCATCGCCCGGTCTGCCAGCGGGAGAGCATCCAAGCCCTCGCCGTAGAACTCGACAAATTTTCCCACCACCCCGTGCTTGCGCAGCATCTGGGTGATCGTCAGGGTCAAG
>JARROY010000035.1:0-18859 GCA_037383445.1 Anaerolineales bacterium
AACACCTATCGCAGCGTTTGCAATCGCCACCCACTGCCAAGTTCGGATGGTTTCTTTTAGGATTATCACGCCCATCAAGACACTCACCAGAGGGTTGATAAAATACCCCAAACTTGTTTCAACGATATACCCGGCATTAACCGCCCACACGTATGTCAGCCAATTGATGCCGATCAAAATCGCAGCCACCAAGTATGTTCTCAGTACTCGTGGGGAATTAATCGCCTTGCGGAAACTGTCCCACCTTTGTGATACCAATAAAAATAAAAACAATAAAATAAATGACCAACCAATTCGATGCCCGAGGAGTTGCAGGGCTGGGACATGTTTTAGAAGCTTCCAATAGACTGGTAAGAAACCCCAAATACTATATGCTCCAACCGCTAGCCAAGTACCTTTATTCATCTTTTTAACTCCTTGAAAGCGGATTATACACCCCTTTCATTAGGAGAAGATACGATTAGCTATTCTTCAGTCTTCATCTCAAGCCAAAGGGTATGCTGATTATTATATACCCGCCCCATCACAACCCTAACTGCCCCATCAGACATGCCATACACCACCGACCACTGGGTATTGGTTTGAGAAACTGAGTCCAAGAGAAGAAATGCTTCGTCAGTAGAGAAATACCCTTGTGCGGTATCCAACCTGTCAGAGATCAGATCGTAACGATCACACACGCCGCTTGCATCCTGTCCATGCGCCGATTGGAGAAAATTCGTCGCGGCTTGCCAGTCTGAGTTATTTTCGATCACGACAAGCTCTCCTCGCCAAAATTCGATCAAGATAGATCGCCCTGACTGGTCGGCAACCAGATAATGCAAAGCAGGTCCATTACCCCAATCTAAATGATAATCCCGAAAGATTTCCAAAGCCTCATCGACCGTCCGGGCACTATCCAGCACATAACGAATCACCATTAATGAGTCTATCGTCTCTTGGTCAGGGATTTCAGGCTGGTTCGATTCTGGGACAGCAGCCATACCCACGACCAAACCAAATTCATTCATTCCATCAAAAGGCAGGTACGGAGCATCCAACAGTCGAATAAGGTCGGATGCCGGCAAATCCAACAAATCTCTGCCTTGAATCTCTCCAAATCCTAAATAGTCAATGTCGACCATTGAAACAGAAGCATATCCATCAGGTGGATCCGTAAATAGGAGAACAGCAGGGCTGAAATACCAATCAAAATTTCGACCATACAAACTGCTGGCAGGATCTGCAAAATAAGCAAACAATGAACATGCCCATACATCAGATCTCTCCGTATGAACTACATCATTTTCTGAATCTAATGCTGTAGAATCCCCGAGGGAGTAACTGCCATAATAGTGCATCGAATACAGGGGGTACTCATCCAGAAGTTCGAGACTTTCCAAACTGGCAGCTTCTTCAGCAGAAAGCCCAGGCACATCGTTTTCAATAGAAGGCTCCAAAACGGTCTGTCTATTTTGATCCTCAGGTTTATTTAGAGAAGTGCCCTGGGGAGCCTCATCAACGGGACTGCTGCAGGATACCAGCAGCACTATAAAAGAAACAAAATAAATAATTTTTACCTTCATCCTGGACTCCAATCACCAACCATCGTAAAACGCATGCATTATCATTATTCAGGAGAATAGGACCAGGAACAATGGAATTTGAAAAAGACTTATCCAACATTAATATTGGCAAGAAAACCAATTTCCCTCAATTTACCTACCATAATATCTTAAAAGTTCTAAAGATTTTATCTCCCAGGAACTTGCTGCCAATCAAACTCCATTTAACCGGCAGTTTTTTCTGCTAAGTTCTTTTTTTCTAATCGGGCACTAAATGCAGACACTTTGAGTCAATTGAAATCATCTAAACACCTTGTAATCAATGCGAAGAATTATTTAAAGCTTCTTTATATACACCCTATGCTTTTTAGTCCATTTCACCCCAAAGGTTAGTTGGTCTTGCATTGATCGATAGTTTTCCTCACCAACTTGAACCAGATCACCGTGATTGAATCTCGATTGCAGAAGTGTACGGGCTAGCTCAAGATACAATATTGCGTTTGCACCACGACCTTGGTATTCTGGCAGAATCCCAACCCCGTTCAAAATTGCCCAATCGGTTTGCTTTTGTGCCCTCAGGATATGCCACCACCCCAAAGGGAACAAACTTCCATTTGCCTTCTGCAACCCACCAGAAATATCCGGGTAGGCGAATACAAACCCAACGACCTGGTCTTCTTTCATCACCAATTTGATCAGTTTAGGGTCAGAAATTGATATCAAATCCTCTGCCATCCAAGCAAATTCTTCATCCGTTAATGGATAATAGCCTGGGATATCCCTAAAGGCTTTTTTGTGCAAGTCCCCGATAGCCGGCACAAACCGGCGCATTTCAGCTTTAGTTTTAAAACTCTTGGCATAGAACCCACCGCGCTGTGCCATCCGTTCTGCTATTTTGATTACTCTTTCAGGGACATTCCCTTCTTCTTTTCGATGGATAAAACCAGAAAGGGTGTCTCTGTACTTCTCAAACCCGGAATCTTTGAGGAAATTGTCATAATACGGAAAATTGTACGGGATATCGATCGCAGCACGGTACTCAAATCCCTCCACCAGAACACCACCAGCAGCAGCACCCAATAACCCTTTCGGACCGTATATCGTATCTAAACCCCGTTCAGATGCCCATTCAAAAACGCGGTTAAAGATTAATCGAGCTGCATCAATCTCCTCGACCACATCAAAATAACCTATAAAGGCAGCTTTCTCATCATGATACTGGTTGTAACGCGTATTCTCCATTACACAAACTCGGGCAAGTACAGAATTACTGTCCTCAACCACTAAGAAATCGGCATCCGAATGGCGGTAATAAGGGTGCAGATTTTTATTCAGCAACTTATTTATCCCGTTCTTTAACAACGGCACCCAATACGGATGGTTATGGTACATTCGGAACGGAAAATCTACCCAAAGATTTATATCCGATTTTGAATTAGGGTCAATTATTCTAGTTTCCATAAAATAATTTTACTCTACAATCATCCGGCGAGAACAAAGTCTTGTTGTACCAGACCTATTGTATAATTTAACAGAATATGAACTAGAGATTCCGTAGCGTTTGCCTCGAAGCAATGCTTCGATCCAACCACCTAGTGTGAAAAACGGAAAAGAGTATGCCCACCAACTTGCCACCCGAATACTATAAAGTAGAGGAGCGATATAAAGCTGCCACCACAATCGAAGAGCAAACCGAACTGCTCGAGTTGCTGATCAGCACGATTCCAAAACATAAAGGCACTGACCATTTACGGGCAGACCTGCGGCGCAGGCTCTCCAAGTTGAAAGAACGCAGCCAGCAGACCAAGAAAACGGGGAAAAGCGCGTCAGCATATATTATCGACAAAGAAGGCGGTGGCCAGGTTGCAGTCATCGGTCATACCAATGTGGGCAAATCAGCCCTTTTGGCAGAACTGACCAATGCTGACCCGGATGTATCCGAGCACCCCTATACCACCTGGCAGCCGGCACCTGGCATGATGCCAATTAATGATATTCAGGTGCAGCTAATTGACACTCCCCCACTAGACCGCGAGTTTATAGAACCTGAATTTTTTGTTATGCTGCGAAGAGCAGATATGATCTTGATCATGGTTGATCTGGAAAGAGATCCAATCGCTCAGTTGGAAGACACCGTAGAAAAACTTGTTGAAAACAGGATTATCCCCATACACCTGAAAGACCAGTACCCAGAAATTGGCAACAAATATATCCCGTTGATCGTGCTATGCAATAAATTTGATGATCAGGATGCTGATGAGAACTACCACATCTTTTGCGAGCTGATGGAAACAGAATGGCCTTGCCTGCCAATTTCTGTTCGCACCAAACGCAACATTGAGGAAATGAAACGCCGCATCTTCGAAACCTTAGGGATCATGCGTATTTATTCTAAACCTGTTGGGGAAGAACCTGATTTAAGCGCCCCATTTGTAATTGAAAAAAACGCCACAGTAGAAGAATTCGCTCTCAGGCTTCATCGTGACTTTTATGATAACCTAAAATCAGCCCGAGTATGGGGAAGTTCAGATTTCGAAGGGCAAATGGTGAGCCGGGATCATATCTTGCATGATAAAGATATTGTTGAGTTAAAGATTTAGGATCGTATTACAATCAGTTGGATTTTTAGGTTCACTGAATAAGATGGTTTTTACATTCTTGCGAAAGGATCACCCCATGGATATTGCTGCATTCTTATCTGCAATCACCAACTTCTCAAATGCTCTCCGCTTAATCGAAGAACTTATTCATCGGAATACAGGCACAAAGAGAAAGCTGCTCCTGGAAATGGAAGAGAATTTATCCACCATTGAACTCTACTCAGTGAGTGGCGCCCCAATTGATAAAGTCATTAATTCTCTGAAAACAGAGCGACTGAAAGAAGTTATGGATTCTAATTTTGATTTTAATAACATAAAGAAATCTAAAGTTACCGCCAATGAAACTGACGGTGTCCCTTTTTATGCACCCTATATTGGGTTCAGCACCGAAGATCTGTTCAAAAAGGTTTACCTTAAAATTTCTGAACTGCAGAGAGTGGTTGAAATTGATACAGATAACCCCAATATCAGAAAGAGCGTTCGGTTGATTAATATTTTCAAGTTGATTAAGCTCATCTTGGTGCATATTAACTCATAAGTAGCAAACAGGTAAATACAACAGGTCAAAATCCCCTCTATTCCTGAGTCAAAATGTATTAATTGACTACAATAACCCCGCTCTGGGGCTAATCAAGCCGCCATAGATCCGTATCAGAAAATACGCAGTGAGTTCCAAAATCAGTATTGGAACCTGAAGCGAGCTGATAAGCCAGATAGCCGCTGCCGAGTTCTGCTCCGTTACGTAGGTCGATCCGTTTCAAATCTTCATTGAACACCTGGTATTTATTACCCTCAGCTGTGATAATAAATGTTGTACTGCCTGCCATGTGTTCAATTGGACCGAAGTAGGCTTTCGATAACCTAACCGAGTTGGAACTCGCCAATTTTGGGAAAAAATTCATATTCCCGTCAAGCCCAAGCATGAAGGTATAGTATTCCGAAAGGTCGTCGGCAACACGGAAAGAAACCCCACAACCTGCTCGATAAAATTCGGTTGCCTGACTCGAGGCTTCCCAAGAGACATCCACGAGCAAAACAAAATCTTCGACAAACGAATCCATAATTGGGGCAATATAAAAATATCCGATCTGTGCCCAACTCTCATCGAAATAGGGTAATTGCTGGAAGCTGCCATCTGTTCTGGAAATATGCCCGGCTTCATACAAAGCTTGTACCACAGCATAGATTTCTGAGACTGCCTCAGTGGCCTGCGCGGCTGCCTCCTGCGTTCTCGCAACCATTGTATTCTGGGCATTTGCCTGACGGGTAGCCTCGTCGGCCGTCTGCGTTGCGTTGAATTCCCAGGTAGCCGTGGCAGCCTGAGCGGTCTCCGCCGCATAAGTTTCTTGGGCATCTAAGAATTGTTGAGTTCCAGCAGCAGAAGTTTGCTCCACCCGGGCGGTGTTCGTACTTTTAGCTTGCGAAGTCCCCAAAACCACAGCCTCAGTCTCAGCAAGGTCCGCCTCAGATGGGCCGCAACCAGTTACAATTAACAGCAATAGCAAGAATGCTGCGACGACGAACAGCTTTTTCATACATCCCTCCTTTTTTTAAGGTCCTCCCTATGTCATCGAATATATTGTATCATTAATCACTTATGCAACAAAATTATTGTAAGTATTGCAAAAAGCCTAGAAACAAGATGAAAAAGCAAGTAAATTCCCGATATTTGGATGGATATGCAACCGGTTGCATCAAAAATAGGGTAAAATAGATTTAAGAAATTATTTTGAGATTTTTATACTCAGTTAAGGCTCTTCCATGCAAATACCCACTCCTTTGCAATTCTCTCAGCCTGGCAAATTTGAATTCCATATCTCCCGAGCCGCGAGAGAAAAATATCAATTCCAAGATAGTATTTACACTCTGAATGGCAATGTAATTCTGGCTGATTTCCGTGCCGCCAGGTTATTTGCACAGCAGATGAATGCCCTTCGCTCTCCAGATTCTACTCTTATCCGAGCAGGCCAGATCAATGCTATGGGATTGATCGATGAGATTCTACACCTAATTTTAGGACAATATAAACAGCATGTTAAACCCGAGGTAATGACCGAGGCACTTGAGTGGCTGAATACTCGTATCGATCCCCAGGCTATTGATCAAGCTTTGGGTACATTCGCTACCCTCTTCCCTGCCAGTAAAGTCTACCAAAAGGAACAACCTCTGGAAGACTATTTCAAAGGTGAGACATCGGGTGTTCCCAACAAACTTATCATCCTTGAAGAGATGCTGATGCTCTGGTTGGCAAATGCCAACCCAGCTTTCAGCCCCTACCTGGAGCTCTTTAGCGATGTTTCTTTGACAAATCAAACTGTATATTCAGAAATCATCCACCAACTTGATCAGTTTTTCAATTACCAACCCTCCTTTGGACCTTTCAACCAGCAGCTGATTACCATGCTGCGCAGTCCAGCGGTGGCATCGCCCAATTCGCTTGAAGGTCAGCTGGCTTACATCCGACAGCATTGGGCTGGATTGCTGGGGGACCACCTTGTCAGGCTGCTGACCAGTCTGGACCTAATCGCTGAGGAACATAAAGCCTCCTTTACTGGTCCAGGACCGGTAGAAGTCTACGATTATTATGCTTGGGGAGCATCTGAAGCCCCAGAAAGGTTCAGCGCAGACAGCGATTGGATGCCGCGTTTGGTTTTGCTTGCCAAAAATGCCTACGTCTGGTTGGATCAACTCTCGAACCAATACCAACGAAGCATCCGCCACCTCGATCAAATTCCTGACGAAGAACTTGACCGCATTGCCAGACAAGGAATCACTGGTTTATGGCTGATCGGATTATGGCGGCGGGGGAAAGCTTCTCAAAAAATTAAACAGATGATGGGAGACCCGGAGGCAATTGCATCTGCTTATTCACTCGATGATTATGTCATTGCCGATGAACTCGGTGGACCGCAAGCAGCCTCAAATCTGCGGGATCGGGCAATTCGCCGGGGCATCCGTCTGGGTGGTGACATGGTTCCCAACCACATGGCCATCGACTCCCGGTGGATAATTGAACATCCTCAATGGTTTCTAAGCTTAGATCATTCTCCATTCCCAAATTATAGTTATAACGGACCAAACTTATCCCCGAGGGAAGGTGTCGGGATCTATTTAGAGGACCATTATTACTCACGCAGTGATGCTGCGGTAGTCTTCAAACGGGCTGATTTCCATTCTGGGGAAGAGCGTTTTATCTACCACGGCAATGATGGCACAAATATGCCCTGGAACGATACTGCCCAGTTAAACTTTACCCTTCCCGAAGTGCGAGAAGGTGTGATCCAAACCATACTGCATGTCGCCCGTCAATTCTCTATCATCCGTTTCGACGCCGCAATGACCCTTGCCAAGCAACATATTCAACGTTTGTGGTTTCCACCACCTGGTAGTGGGGGCGCCATACCTTCCCGGGCCGGACAAGGCATGACCGAGGAAGAATTTGACCAGGCGATCCCAGTTGAATTTTGGAGAGAAGTTGTGGACAGAGTTGCACAAGAACAACCAGATACACTTCTTTTAGCTGAAGCATTTTGGATGATGGAAGGATATTTCGTTCGTACCCTTGGTATGCATCGTGTCTATAACAGTGCCTTTATGCACATGCTCAGGGATGAGAAAAACGCCCAGTACCGTCAATTAATAAAAAACACCCTTGAATACAACCCTCAAATTCTCAAGAGGTATGTCAATTTTATGAACAACCCAGATGAAGAAACTGCCGTGGAGCAGTTTGGTAAGGGAGATAAATACTTCGGTGTGGCAACTTTAATGGCAACCTTACCCGGTTTGCCCATGGTTGGACATGGACAAATAGAGGGATTTTCGGAAAAATATGGTATGGAGTACCATAAAGCAAAATGGGAGGAAAAACCCGATTTACAGCTCACCCGACGGCACCAGGAACAGATTTTTCCTCTATTTCATCGACGTAGATTATACGCCGAGGTTGAGAACTTCCTCTTGTACGATTTTTTCACCGGGTCTGGATATGTCAATGAGGATGTGTTCGCTTTTTCCAATAAACTCGGTGACCAACGATCACTTGTCGTGTACCATAATCGCTTCGGAGATACTCGCGGCTGGATCAGAACCTCAGCTGGTTTCCTTGATTCCACTGAAAATGATGGTGAAAAAGTCTTGCGCCAGCGCAGCTTGGCGGAAGGACTTGATATTCCAAACGCCCAGAATTGCTACGTCATTTTCCGGAACCTGATTACCAATATGGAGTACATTCGAAACTGCGCTGAAATCCACGAAAAAGGCTTGTTTTTCGAATTATTCGCCTATCAAACCTATGTTTTCCTTGACTTTAGGTTTGTCTATGATGCCTCAGACGGGCGTTATGCCCGAGTAAATGCTTATCTGGGGGGTAAACCAGTCCCAAGCATAGAAGAAGCTCTCCAAGAGATGTTCCTGCAAATCATCCATACCCCGTATCGAGAATTGATCAACGCGGGGATGCTTAATTTCCTTGTGAATTCACTTCAAAAAGATTACAAACTCTCTGCAGATGCCCTTCCCTTGGATCAAGTCGAGCAAAAGAGTCTGCGTTTAATCCGCGCAATTGCCAGTTTCCTTGGCACTTCACCAGATGTCACATCCATTGCCCACTATATGCGTATTGAAGCAGGGGTAATCCTGCAGCTTCCAATTCTCAATGAACAGTATCCTCCCACTAAATTTAAAAAGATTCAAGTTTTGGCAGATAGAGTGAATGACTTCTTAGGATCCGACCGATATAATTGGACTATCTTATTCACGACTGCGTTCACCAGCAGTCTTGGTCTTATCTCATCTCCTCATTCACAAATTGACGCGGCGCTTATCAGCCAGTCATGGTTCGATGAATGGCTGCTGCGAAAAGTAATTCAACAAGAGAGTCAAAACCTTGGCTTGAGTGAGATGTCTGCCAATTATGTTGTCAAACTTGTGCGGCTGTTGATAGGCCAACGCAGTTGGATAGACCTAAAAGCGCCCAAAAAGATAAAACCGCTTGCTTTGGTGACTGCCTGGCTGGAAGACCCGGCAATCCGTGATTTTCTTAAAATTAATACTTTCAATGATACAGAATGGTTTAATTGGGAATCAATGGAATTATGGCTGCACTGGATGCGAGTAATAGGGCTGTTGGACATCTTGGTGGACGACCGAATATCATCACAAGAAAAACCTGGTCAACTGGTTAATCTGCAAAAATTAATTGAGGCTATCGAAAAGGCTTTATCCCGTTCTGACTACCAGGTTGAAAAACTACTTGAGAACCTGAAAGGATAGGATAATCATGGAAAGAAACTTGCGTGTATTATTCCTTGCTGCAGAAGCGGAGCCCTTCGTGAAGATCGGCGGTTTAGGTGACGTAGCTGGTGCCTTGCCGCCTGCCCTATTGTCCCTTCCTGACCACCCGGATGTCCGGCTGGTCATTCCGCTCCACAAACAAATCAACCAGAAAACCTATAAGCTTAAACCTGTGGCAGCCTTTGAAGTTGAACACGCTGGAGGCCCCATACAAGCTGAGGTCTTCAAGACCAATCTCAATAACTTAACCGTCTATCTGATTAACGGTGCTCCATTCGAAGAAGCAGAATTTGTTTACACTTCAGATACGTTGGCAGATGGGTATAAATACACATTTTTCTCCCTGGCCGCGCTGGAGTTGTGCCGCACAATCGACTGGCAGCCAGATATCGTTCATGCTCACGACTGGCATACTGCAGCCTCGGTTTATGCACTAAAGACAAATTATAGAAAAGATCCCTTTTATCAAGCAACCTCCACCTTGCTTACAATCCACAATCTACCTTACCTGGGCAACGGTGCGGGACCCGCCTTAAAAAATTTTGGAATACCTAAAGCATCTAAAAGCGCATTACCCTGGTGGGCACAGGATATGCCCCTTCCGTTGGGATTGCTTACCGCAGATAAGATAAATACAGTCTCCAAAGGTTATGCGCAGGAAATGCTCACACCTGATTTTGGTTCTGGGCTGGAGGAATTCCTTCAAACTCGTCAATCAGATCTGATCGGTATTCTCAATGGCTTGGATCTGGATAACTGGAATCCAGAAACAGATCCTAACCTACGTGAAAACTTCAACACAGAATCGCTTGGCTGAAATTTCAGCAAACCAATTGGCAGATGAAATGCCCGATCGAGTACGGGCATTGATCCGATTTGATAGCACGCTCGCCAGAAAAATATACGCTGGAGCAGATATTATGATGATCCCTTCCCGCTACGAACCTTGTGGCTTGATCCAGATGATATCTATGCGTTATGGGTGCATTCCTGTCGCCAGATCTACAGGTGGTTTAAAAGACACAATTCTTGATTACGGCAGCCACCGCGCAGGGACAGGTTTCCTTTTTCCTCAAGCCAATCCAGATTCGATGGCAAACGCCCTTCGTCGAGCTTGCACAACCTATTCAGATAAACGCCGCTGGCCCTATTTACAAAAACGGGGCATGCAAAAGAATTTTTCGTGGAAAAAATCAGCGTTACAATATCAAAACCTGTACCAAATGCTGATAAACCACAAACATTCCAATATAAACATAAATCCTTAACCTCGGGAGTTCATCCAATTCATGGTCTACACTCGTTCCTCTGGAATTCTGTTACATCCCACAAGCTTACCCGGTCCCTATGGAATCGGTGATCTCGGTCCGAATGCCTACCGATGGATCGATTTCCTCGACAAAAGTGGAACTGCCCTATGGCAAGTGCTTCCACTTGGTCCTACCGGGTACGCTGATTCACCTTACCAATGTTTTTCTGCCATAGCTGGAAACCCTTATCTGATCAGCCCAGCAAAACTGATTGAAGATGGATTGTTAAATAATAATGACCTGGAAAATCAACCCGTTTTTCCCTCAAATAAAGTGGATTACGGAATAATGATCCCTTGGAAAGTCAATTTACTTCAGAAAGCCTATCAAAAGCATAAAAAAACAGGGGTACTATCCAGGGAATTTTCAAACTATCGAGAAGAGAATCAGGACTGGCTGGAAGATTTTGCCTTATTTATGGCTATGAAGCAAGCTCATGGTTTAAAACCCTGGGTGGAATGGCCGGAAGCACTTAGAGACCGTCAACCTCAGGCGATCACCGCATTCAAAGACACCAACCGAGCTGGGATCATTGAACAACATGCCTTCGACCAATTCCTCTTTTCTAGGCAGTGGACCGCAGTTAAAGCATATGCCAACCAAAGAAATATAAAAATTATTGGTGATGTACCAATCTATGTTGCGCACGATAGTGCTGACGTATGGAGAAATCCCGAATTGTTCCAGTTGGATGCTCAAGGATATCCAATTGTCGTAGCTGGTGTACCACCAGATTATTTTTCCCCCACCGGACAGTTGTGGGGGAATCCAATTTATAAATGGGACCTGCACGCTAAAAGTGGATTCGCTTGGTGGAAGCAAAGAATGGAGATGGTGCTGAAACAAGTAGATATTATCCGATTGGACCATTTCCGCGGGTTTGCTGGTTATTGGGAGGTGCCGGGCAGCGAAACGACTGCTGTAAACGGACGGTGGATGCCGGGTCCAGGCACTCCTATCTTCAACGCCTTACGAGACCATTTGGGAGAATTGCCATTAATTGCTGAAGACCTTGGTTACATTACACCTGATGTGATTGCCCTCAGAGACCAGTTCCATTTGCCAGGCATGAGGATCTTCCAATTTGGCCTTGAGGGTGGTAACGATGACCCCTTTATGCCTCATAACTACCAAGAAAACTGTGTAGCGTATACCGGTACGCACGATAACGACACATCTGCTGGTTGGTATACCAAGGCTTCACCAGATCACCAAAGTTTTGCCCGCTCATACCTCAGCCTAGATGAGAACCCAACAGATTTAGAATTCACTCAATCCATGATCAACAAACTTTGGCAATCTGTGGCTGTCTTCACGATTGCCCCGATGCAAGATTTATTGGGATTGGGCACACAAGCAAGGATGAACTACCCAGGTACAACCTCTGGTAATTGGCAGTGGCGCCTGGAAGAAAAAATGCTCTCTGATGATTTGCTAGATTGGCTGCAACAGGTTAATCAACACCACAATCGAAAAAAATAGCCTTTTAGCTTCCTGGGTCCATTTAATCGGAAAAATTTCATTCAAATTTCAAAAGTACCAAGTTTCCCTACAAAGCCCATTCATTCAGGGGATATTAATTATAATGTTGGAACTTTCATGTTGTTAACCTCGTCCTAAGGATGCAAGCCTGATACAAGAATACAAGCCAAATCAAGAGAGAACAGATGAAAACCAATTGGAAGAGTATTCTCATGTTCATATTTTTCGTCACCCTGAACGGTTGTGCCAATCCAAAGGTTGCACCCACTACCGAAATAATAAATCCCCCTGACATCAAAATGGCCGAAGTAGTAATATATTTTCTGGACGAGGCAAGGTTTGCTGTCGGTCAGGAACCCTATGAGGTTGGAGTAATCCGCCAGGTACACCCAGATGCCTTTCTCCCAAGGATGGCACTTCAAGCTTATTTCGATGGTCCAACCGAAGAGGAATATGGCCAAGGTCTCAGGGCAGTATTGAGCGGGTGTACAGGTTTTTCGGAATTTTCTATACAAGATGAGATCGCAATAGTGAAACTAATTGGACCTTGCACCTCTGGAGGTAGTACATACACTCTCGCCCAGCCCATTATCAAAACCCTGCTACAGTTCCCCGAGATCCGTTATGTAAAAATATTTGATGAAGCTGGCAATACCGAGCAACCATTTGGTCCTGTTAATTCAATTCCTGAAGTCTTGGAACCTTAGCCAGAAACAAACGTTGGGTTATCGTGGCCCGGTACGACCAAACTGGCGTTCCAGCAAATCTATAGATAAATGGATCATCGTTGGGCGGCCATGCGGACAAGTGCGCGGAGATTGGCATGCTTCCAAGTCTCGCAGAAGAGCTTTTTGTTCCTCCAGAGATAATACCTTTCCAGCCTTGACTGCCGCTCGCTTACAAACCCGGCCAATGATCTTTGCTTCAATTTCGTTCTGAAGAGGAGTCTCATCTTCCTCAAAATCTTCAATAACGGACCGGACTGCGGCGGTGGGATCACTCCCAGCTAGGATCGCTGGCATTCTGCGAACCTTAAACGCATTCGGTCCAAATGGTTCGATGTCAAAGCCCAACCTTTCAAGTACTGATAATTGCTCCTCTAATAATCGTGCACTACCAGAATCTAATTCCACCGTTACGGGGTCTAAGAGCGACTGGGAAGGAATTTGATCGCTCCGCTGAGACATAAATTTTTCAAATAATATTCGTTCATGAGCGGCGTGCTGGTCAATTAGGTACAATCCATCTGGTCCTTCTGCCACAAGATAAGCAGTTCCCACCTGTCCAATTAAACGGAGGAGAGGAACATCTTCCCGCGAAAGAGTGGGCTGACTTGGTGGTTGAGTTTCCTGTTGGGAGGTGATTGTGGATAACGGTTGGCCGGGGGAAGATGAAAATTGGTCAAAATCCGTCGCAGGTCTTTTCCAACCACTTTGGTCTAAGCGTGGCTGCGAGTCAGGTGGTGCCCACCGTACTTGTGCCTGCACCGACGGCACAGGAGAATAAGCCAATAAAGCTCTTCGAACGGCTCTTTGAACACCAGTAAAGACTTCGTCAGGATCAGTAAAACGCACTTCAGACTTGGTCGGATGGACATTCACATCTACCCGGTTTGGGGGCAGATCTATGAAAATTGCTGCCAAAGGGTAACGCCCAACCATCAACATCGAATGGTACCCCTGGATCAAAGCCGTGGTGAGGGCGATATCCTGAATCCAACGACCGTTAATAAACAAAGTAATCCCTCTCCGGTTTGATCTTGTCAGACTAGTTGGAGAGATAAAACCATATACCTGATAGTCGTCATATTCTGCGTTGACTTCTAGCATCTGGCGGGCAATATCTGTGCTAAACAGCGCTGCCAGCACCTCGCGACGATCTCCGCTGCCGCTGGTCTGCAGGGATTTCTTACCCTCCTGGCTTAGTTGGAAACGCACATTTGGGTAAGCCAGTGCATACCGGGTAACCAGATCGTCAATATGGCGTCGTTCCGTGCTATCCGTTTTGAGAAACTTTCTCCTTGCTGGCACATTAAAAAAGAGATCTTCTACCCGTACGACAGTCCCGGAAGGTGCCCCAACAGGTTGTGGAGTTGTTTGTGCTTGCCCACCCTCAACCACCAATCGAACACCAGCATCCTTATCTTTAAGACGGGAGGTAATCGTAAACCTGGATACAGAAGCAATCGATGCAAGCGCTTCCCCGCGGAATCCCAGGGTGGCAATATTGAATAAATCCGCTGCCGTTGATAGCTTGCTGGTTGCATGTCGGGAAAGAGCTAAGGTGATCTCATCAGGTTGAATTCCCTGACCATCATCCGCGACTTCGATCAATTTTCTCCCGGCACCTTCTACCGTAACTGAAATATAGCCTGCCTCTGCATCCAAACTGTTCTCAACCAATTCCTTGACTACTGACGCGGGTCTTTCAACCACCTCTCCTGCCGCAATTTGGGAAGCTACTTCGTCCGGCAAAATATGAATAGACATGATTAATTCCTCAACATAAATGGAAATGGTTATTTTTTACAATACAAATCCGATTAACTACCCCCATTTTACCGTATAATCAAACTGGAATCTGAGGTTCCAGATGATCATCCAATCATGACAAATACAAAATCGTATAAAACATGGCATTTAAATCCATATCCTTCAAACACTTCTTGATATTTTCACAATAAATCATGCCTAACTACCAATGGACAATCTATATCGAAACACTCTACAATGGGCATACCTGGCGTAATTATTGCACATAGAATATTGAGCTAGTATTAATCACAAAAAAACGGAAATCTTCACACGATTTTGAGATGTATTCCAGCCCTGCCACGTGCTATAATCCTGTGTGAGGAACATAATAATATGGCAAATGTCTTTTCTCAAATCACAAACCTAATTATCCAACCATCGGGAAGTATGGTTTACCATCTGGTGATCGCGTTTATATTCATCAGTCTGCTCCAACCAACCCTTGCTGTTATCCCCACAGAAGATAAAGATCAGCGTAAAAGGCTGTTGATTGGTGTCTTACTCCTAATATCCTCTCGTTTGGTGGTATTCATTGTATCTATATTGTCCATTCTTGGAACTACCGGGGCAAATAATTCCTTAGGTATCGTTGAACAAGTCATAAATGCCCTCGATATTACCATTATGGTGTGGTTGTTTGCCTTTCACAAAGGCCATAAAACTGGGGATATCGGACTAGCACTTTTTGGTTTGTTCCTCTTAGCCTCCGGTATTATCAGCACTATTTATTGGGGAATCCAAGGAAATCCTGGAACTTATGCTCAGAGCAATCTAGCCAGAGCATGGGAGATTATCACATTAGCCGTTGTAATCATTGGATTAATCGCCATCAGTCTTACAAAATCACCCTCAAGGATACAAGGTCTTATAATGATGTCCATCCTTCTACTTGGAGAAGGGTTTCAATTACTTTCCCCGGTTACCGAGGGTGATTATCTCCCAATTTCGCGGCTTTCCCACCTGATCGCGTTTCCGTTACTTGTAGGGATTCTGCAAAACTACACAACTCTTTTGCAACCATCACGCACTCTTGATTCTGGTGTTATTGGCAATGATATGCCCTTTGGTCCCGGTCTTGATCTGATAACCGACGATGAAGATGAAGAAATTTCTGTTTTGGATTTCGCTGGACCGGAGATTGGGACAAAAGCCCTTGATATAAATATTTTCCTCGATAGCTTAACCATGGGAAGTTCTTCTACCCCACAAGAAATCTGCCGTTTATTCACGAAGCTGACAGCACATGCCATGCTGGCAGATTTGTGCTTGCTGTTAACTCCGCCGGATGATAACAGTCAGATTCATTTGATTGCTGGATATGACCTCATTGTCCAAGAGAATTTGAAAAATGCATCTTTTGACTCAAATCTGATTCCGCGAATTGACAAACTACTTGAGAATGGGAGAACAATCCATCTATTAGATCAGGCTAACGAGAAAATGGATCAATTTGCTAAACTTCTCCAAGTAGATGAGATCGGGAATATGATGGCTTATCCTGTTGTGGGAGACGAGGATAACGTATTAGCCATTATTGCCTTAATAAGCCCATATTCTAAGCATGTTTGGAACGCCGATGATCAGGAGTATCTCCTTTCGGCTTCTGAACCGATTAAAAGTCTGTTGAATAAAGCATTGGCTTCACAAACTGATGAAAGTTCGATTGAACTGCTGGAAGAAAAGCTCGAGAATTCGAATGCCGACATTCTAAGCCTAAATCACTTGAATCTGCTATGAATGTCATTCAGGAAGATAATAAATCATTGCAAAAAACAATCGAACAATTAAGCGAAGAGAACAAGTCCCTAGATGAGGACAGAAATAAAACCCGGGCAGAAAAACAATCCCTGGCTAAAGACCATGCTAGATTATTGGAAGAACAAAGGGTTTTGGCGACAGAGCATGCATTTGTTTTGGAAGAAAAAGCTGCCCTTGAAAACCAATCAGAAGCGTCTCAAGATATCCAGGCCCAAGTAGATGCGATGACCTATGCCAATGAAGACCTGGCAAAAAAGAATATGGAAATCCTCACTCAAGTTGAGCAGCTAACCAATGAGAATAATGAACTCAGAGAACTAAGCGAAGAATTAGCCCAACGAAATACAGTGGCGGGCAAGAATAATGATGAACTAGAAAGTACGATCAGTGAGCTTAAAGAAGAAAATACCTTATTACGTGAGAATTTAAATCAGATTCAAAAAGATCATGAGGAAATGCTCACCAGCTTAGCCGATAATGACAATCAAACTGACCTGCTGCAAGAGGAACTTAAAAAATCGCTTGATAAAGTTTCCGAATTTGAACAAAAACTGGCAGAGGCAAATGAGGCTCTTGAGGGATTAAAACAATTCAAAACAAAAACAAATGGCCAAACTTTTGCCAACGAACAAGACGAGGTAATTGCTTCAATTGCTCAAGAACTGCGCCAACCAATGTCCTCTATTAGTGGATATACCGATCTATTAATCAGCGAATCGGTCGGGATATTAGGTGCGCTTCAGAAAAAATTCCTGGAGAGAGTTAAGGCTTCGACTGAACGCATGAATCAGTTAGTTAATGACTTGGTTAATGTCTCCACAATTGATTCTGGAAATTACCTCTTCACTTTACAGCCGTTGGAGCTGATGGATGTCATTGATAACGCCATCGAGACCACCAGCGCTCAATTCCGGGAAAAGGAAATCAGTTTGAGGGTCAATATAAATCAAGACCTACCCAAACTTCACACGGATAAAGATGCTCTACAGCAAATCATCCTTCATCTGCTCCAAAATGCCGGGACAGCCACTCCAACCGAGGGAGAGGTACTCTTAAAAGCACAGCTATACGATAAAACGAATGACGATGTAATCCTGCTCTCCGTTACAGATACAGGCGAAGGCATCCCGAAAGAAGATCTTCCGCGCGTATTTTCTCGTCTTTATCGGGCAGATAATCCTTTAATCCAGGGTGTTGGAGATACAGGAGTAGGTCTCTCGATTGCTAAAACCCTGACCGAAGCGCTTGGTGGGAGAATTTGGGTTGAAAGTGAACCTCATTCCGGTTCAACCTATAGCATCTTACTTCCAACTACCTCTCCGGCAATGACACAGCAGGAAGGATAAATCTTGGGTAATTCGCGTCGAAAACTGTACCCCTTAATTATTGCTGGAGCTTCATTTATTCTCGTCATTGGAGCGATGCTGACCGCTCTAGCAGAAACTGGTTTTTCCCCTGCCCAATCAGAGGCAACCGCAGATACAGTCATTCCTATCGCTACCTCAACTATCGATAAACAAACCGCTATTCCAGTAATTGAAAGTCCGACTGCCACGATAGAAGATAGCAAAGATCAGCCAACAGCAACACTACAAAATAATACACCCACCAGCACTCTTACTGAGATCCCAACAATTCTAACCACTGCAACCCAAACTTTAACAACTGCTGCAACCCAAATATTCACATGTAGTAAACCCATAGGTTGGATCAATTACACCGTACAATCTGGGGATACATTGTACAGTATCGCAGTTCGATATCAAACCAATGTGGCTACTTTGCAAATTGGCAACTGTTTTGGAAGCAGCACAAAAATCATCACTGGATCTACTCTCTGGGTGCCAAACAATCCCACGATTACACCAAGCCCAACAAACACACCCTCCAAGACCAAGATTGTCTGCTATACTCTGACCTTATCCGTTGTCGGTGATGGAAGTGAACTGACCGCTTCACCACAAAAATCTGATGGGTGTACAGCTGGCAAATACGTTGCTGGAGAGAAGGTCACTCTCACTGCAGCCCCTGCTGCGGGTTGGTCTGTTGGCGGTTGGACCGGTACCGACAATGATTCCAGTACAGCCAAAACCAATACGGTGACAATGCCAGCTATTGCTCATGCGGTTACCGTCACCTTCACACTGGATGACCACACGGTGACCTTTAATGCCAACGGGGGCACCGGCACGATGACACCCCAGGTCGCCAATGTCTCGACGGCACTGACCCTCAACACCTTCACGCGAACCGGGTACACCTTCGCGGGCTGGGACACCGTCGATGTCGGTGGCGGGGATGCTTATGCAGACGGCGCCACCTATGACTTCGCTGCA
>JARROY010000036.1:0-2291 GCA_037383445.1 Anaerolineales bacterium
CAACACGTTCGACATATGCATAAAGGAAACTAATTTTGGGGAGAGATCTAGGAGCCGAAGGAATTCATCCAAATCCAGTAATCCTTGGTCTGTCACTGGAATGAACTCCAACCTGATTCCTTTTTCCGATGCTAGAAGATGCCAAGGCACCAAATTTGAATGGTGCTCCATTTCTGTCAGAATTACAACATCTCCAGATTCCAAGTTTTTACGCCCCCAAGAGTAAGCTACTAAGTTAATCGATTCAGTTGTATTCCGGGTATAGATAATCTCCTCAGGTGAAGTCGCATTGATAAAATTGGCAACCTTTCCCCGTGCTTTCTCATATAAATCCGTTGAGGCTTCTGCTAAAACATGAATTCCCCGGTGGATATTGGCGTTATAGCGGTGATAAAAATCATCCATCGCATTGATTACTGCGATCGGTTTTTGGCTGGTTGCCGCGGAATCAAGATATACCAATTTTTTACCCGAATGTACTTCCTGGTTTAAAATTGGAAAATCTTGACGGATCCTTTCAACATCAAATTCCTTTTGCACTTGGGGCATCGAATATCACCTAGGAAGACCGCTGGCGCCTTTTTTTCTTACGGGCAAAACGAATATTTGACGAGTTATGAGGGAACCACAAAACATGATCTGGTACCATCCACCCATCTGTTAAATATACATTCTGTTCAAACTGCACAGCAACTATCTTAGGATCTACCTGGACAACAATACCAGTTAACCATCCCCTAACTCGTTCCCCACTATCATTTTCATGATCGCAATTTACCTCAACAAAATCACCAACGGTAAATTCATCCTTATTTTCAGGTTTTGACGTAAAGCTAATATCCGCCAAAGTTCAACTCCTATATATTTTCCATAGATTCGCTCTATAAATATTCATCCTATTTGAGCAATTGAGGCAGCTTACCTATTCAAGCTGCCTGTTTAACAACCTCTTCAATTGTATAGATTTTCAGGCTAACTTGTCAATAATGGATTGCTGTAACCGTTCACGAACCCCTTCAAACGGTATCCGCTGCATTACCGGATCAAAGAAACCCTCAACGATCAATCTTTCTGCAGTCTCCTTGGGAATACCGCGGCTGTTGAGATAAAAGACTTCCGTTGGATCTATCTTTCCTACTGTAGCGCCATGGGTGCAGCGAACATCATCTGCCATAATCTCTAAACCAGGGATCGAATCCGCCCTAGCGTTTGAATCCAACAACAAGTTAGGATTTGCCTGATAGCCATCTGTTTTTTGAGCACCAGGTGCAACATAG
This sequence comes from Anaerolineales bacterium, assembly GCA_037383445.1. GTDB lineage: Bacteria > Chloroflexota > Anaerolineae > Anaerolineales > UBA11579 > UBA11579. The sequence continues at coordinate 1,278 of JARROY010000036.1, forward strand.
ATCATGCCTTGCCATACCGACCGGCTATGATCCTTTAAAGCACCTTTAAACAACAAATCACTGGTTGTATGGGGAGCATAATGATTCTGTTGGGTATCATGGTCAAGATGTTGGGTTCCATCTGTGAAATAAAAACCTGACATTCGGCCAGTCGAACCCTCTCCAGCAAGGTTGAGTTCAGTAAAATTCTTAGTCAGATGAGATCCTACCGCACCGAAAATCCAATCCAAATTCGCATCCCGTTCTACCTTGGCTCGTTCGTGGGTAAAATTCCATACATGGTTCCCCCAGGATTGAAATTCAACAAAACGCAGGCGGGCAGCCTTCCCAACAAAAATTTCAACGATGCCGGAATGTAAGGTTTGTTCTTTTTCATCAGGAGACGCATACTCATGGACGTAAGTTGCCGATGCTTGATCTTCCAAATAAACAATCAGATTGGAAAAATAAGCCCGGTGGTTTCCTGGTCCCCAAAACACACTGTGAAGCGGATCGCTGATATTAACACCTTTTGGCACATATAGTAATACACCTGAATCAGAAAATGCTGCCGTCATTGCGGTAAATTTGTCCTCATCCACCGCAACAATTTGTCCCAATATTTTTTCTAAGATCTCGCCGTGTTCAGTAGCAGCAGTTTGTAAATCGGTGAAGATTACACCCTTCTCGGAAAGTTCGGGAGCAAGGAATATCTCCGTTCCAGCAGGTGATATCGTAATTTGCCCACCATGATTACCGCCAACTAACGGCTTAAGCAATTCTTCCGGAACCGCCGGCAGGTTTGTATCTTTTCTAATCAGTTCGAATGAATCTGTCTCTAGCCGCCGGATATCCGTTCTGCGCCATGCTTCTTCATTCGTCTTTGGAAGCGGCAATCTTGTAAAAGCTTTCCAGGCACTTTGCCGATAATTAGCTAAAAATTGAGATGGCGCTTTCCCATCGTTCAAAGATGGCATCATACTCTCAGAGAAGAAAAAATCTCCAGAAGGCGCTTCTCTTTGACGTTTTCTTGTG
>JARROY010000036.1:2343-12583 GCA_037383445.1 Anaerolineales bacterium
TTTCTCATTAACCAATCGAGCCTTCCATCTGTAACTGGATCAGGCGATTCATTTCAATTGCATATTCCATTGGCAGCTCTTTAACCAATGGTTCAATAAAACCAGATACGACCATCGTAGCCGCCTCTTCTTCACTTAGTCCTCTACTCATCAAATAAAAGAGCTGGTCCTCACCTACTTTAGAAACGGATGCCTCATGTCCTATGTTCACATCCTGGGCATCGATTTCGATGTAAGGGTAAGTATCGGAACGAGAGCGATCGTCCAGCAGCAGTGCATCACAAACCACATTCGAGCGTGAATTTTCAGCTTGTTCATAGACCTTTAGCAAGCCACGATAAGAAGCTCGACCATCGCTCTTGCTGATCGATTTTGAGGTAATCTTGCTGGTTGTATTTGGGGCTACATGAATCACTTTACCGCCAGTGTCTTGATGCTGCCCTGCAGAGGCAAACGCAAGGGATAATATTTCCCCATGGGCACCCTCTCCTACCAGGTAACAGGAAGGGTATTTCATCGTAATCTTTGATCCTAAGTTGGCATCGACCCATTCCATGGTGCCATTTTCATGGACGATCGACCGCTGAGTTACCAGGTTATACATATTGTTCGACCAGTTCTGAATAGTCGTATAGCGGAAGCGTGCATTCTTCTTGACCACAATTTCAATCACACCACTCTGAAAAGAGTCAGAGGTGTAGATCGGCGCTGTGCAACCCTCCACGTAGTGAGCTTCTGCACCTTCATCAAGGATGATCAATGTGCGTTCGAATTGGCCTTGGTCTGCCTGATTGACCCGGAAATAAGCCTGCATCGGCATCTCCACTTTTACGCCAGGCGGTACATACACAAAAGAACCACCTGACCAAACAGCACTGTTTAAGGCGGCGAATTTATTGTCTTCTATCGGGATAATTGTGCCGAAGTACTCTCGGAAAAGGTCAGGATGATCCCGTAAACCGTTCTCAATACTCTTGAAAATCACACCCTGTTCTTTGAGATGTTCCTGGATACTATGATAAACCATCTCAGATTCGTATTGAGCACCAACACCTGCTAGAAATTTTTGCTCCGCTTCGGGAATACCTAATTTATTAAATGTCTCTTTAATCGTTTCTGGTACTTCATCCCAACTGCGACCTTCTGCTTCAGCAGGTTTGGTATAGAAATAAATTTCATCTAAATTTAAACCAGAAAGATCGGCTCCCCATTGAGGCATCGGACGAGCCTCAAAGTGCTTGAGGGCTTTCAAACGAAATTCCAGCATCCATTCAGGTTCTTGTTTTTGCGCCGAAATTTGTCTGACGACCTCCTCATTGAGACCTTTTCCAGTTTGGAATACGTGAGTAGAAGGATCACGAAAATCCCATTTGTATTCATCAAGTCCTTCTAAAAGTTCTACATCGGAAGACATTTCAACCTCCAAAATTACCAATAATCATTATCAGACCTTGACGGTCCCGTATTTTTCACGTATCCAATCATATCCTTGCTGTTCTAACTGCAAAGCCATCTCTGGACCGCCAGATTCAACAATTCGCCCCTCAAACATAATATGAACAAAATCAGGTTTGATGTACTCCAAAATCCTTTGATAATGGGTGATAACAACAACCCCTAGATCTGGTCCCCGCAGTGCATTCACCCCTTCTGAAACAGTTCGCAGAGCATCAATATCCAAACCAGAGTCTGTTTCATCTAAAATAGCAAATTTTGGAGTAAGAGTTGCCATTTGTAGAATCTCAGCCCGCTTCTTTTCGCCTCCAGAAAAACCATCATTCAGATACCGGCCTGCAAACGAATGATCCATTTTTAATAAATCCATTTTTTCTTTAAGCAAGCGTCTAAATTCTGGGACAGCGATTCCTTTGTCGTCTGGGTCTTCTGCTGAACGGCGGGCATTAATCGAAGTACGCAAGAAATTTGCGAGGGTAACCCCGGGAATAGCAACTGGATATTGGAATGCTAAGAAAAGTCCTAATTGAGCACGTTCATCAGCCCCAAGATCTAGCAAGTTTTTTCCCATCATCGTCACCTCACCTTGGGTGACCTCATAGTTAGGGTGACCAGCAAGAGAATACGCTAGGGTTGATTTTCCGCTACCGTTTGGACCCATAATTGCATGGACTTCACCCTGATTTACTTTGAGGTCAAGTCCTTTGAGGATCTCTGCATCACCAACATTTACATGCAAATTTTTGATTATTAATTCAGACATTAAGGCGTTGTCTCCTTAGGATTTATTTTAAACGACCAGTTTGCAGATTAATCAAAGTTTTAATTCAACTGGCAAACTACCGGATTACAAACAGGATGAATTATAGCAAAAAAGAATAATTCCGTCAATATTTAATATAAAATTCTTAAATATTGACATGGTTCCCCTTAAATGGTATACTCCCAGGCAATTATTGGTACATTTTGACCATTTTTTACCCAAAATCAGGTGTTTTATGGTTCAAAAAAGCAAATCCATATATCTTTAGAGATACACAGTATGAATAAAACACGAGATATAATCTTAGAAATTCTCCTAAAAAGGCAGCGATGCACAATTAATGAACTCGCTGAGGAAGTTGAAATCAACCCCATTTCTGTTCGGCATCACATCTCCAAATTAGAAGCACAAGGTCAAGTTTCTTCTGAGGAGGAGAAACATGGTGTGGGTCGTCCACGTCGTGTTTATTTCCTTACTAACCATGGTATGGAGCAATTTCCCCATCGATACCTTACGTTATCCATACGTCTTTTGGAACAACTAAAAGAAACTCTTCCCAGCTCAACTGTCACAAAATTATTTAAAGAAATTGCTACAGAAATGGTCAATGACCATACTGCACAGTTAGACCTTTCCAAACTAAATTTGAGCGAGCGAATTACGATCATTTCAAAATTACTGCAAAATGAAGGGTTTACGATTGAAGTAGCATCCAAAGAGGATGGTTATCAGATCAAGGAAACCAGCTGCCCTTACAAACATGTTGGTGCGGAGCATCCAGAAATCTGCCTTGTAGATGAAACCATCATTGAAAAAGTGCTTGCTGTGGATATCCAAAAAACCCATTGTGTCCTAAATGGAGACCCATATTGTGCCTACCTAGCTCCCACGGCACCTATAACGCACTTACAAATATCGGAGAACTAAACGATGCCTGGAATATCTCAAGATCCCGCAAAACAAGCTATTTGGACGATAGAAAGCACCCACCCGTCACTAGCATCGTCTACGGAGGATGCGTTAAGAGAAGTAATGGATCCCGAAATCGGATTAAATATTATCGAGCTTGGGCTTGTGCGGGACGTGGAGTATGATGAAGACGAGGGAAAAGCTCACATAAAAATGATCATGACTACTCCATTTTGCCCTTACGCACCTGCTCTGCTTGATATGACTCGAACAAAAGTTGAAGAGACTCTTGATGCGAAAACAACCATCGAGATGGGGATGGAGCTCTGGGATTTATCGTATATGGAAGAAGGTACTGGAGCAGACTGGGGTTTATTCTGAAAATTGGGAAAGATACTAAAAAATTAATTATGCCTATACGAAATGAGCCCCGATTATTGGGGCTCATTTCGTTATTTTTTCCTGATTGCTAACCCAGCTTGAATATCTCCGCAAATTTCATCGCCAGATTTAGGTTTCCTTGGAGCTTAACCTTGCCTTGCATAAATGCATTCATGGCTTTCAAGCGTCCGGTGACAATATCTTTGTAATCCTGAGAATCAGCAGTAAGGGTCATGGTCGGATTCGGATTCTGCCCCTTTTCAACTGTGCAGGCACCATCTTTAATCACTACCGCCCAACTGCTAGCTTCTTCGCCAGTCAATTCAAATTGGATTACCACATCCATATCCCCTGCTTTTTCAGGGATGAACGCTGACGGCAGTCGATCGAACAGCTCTTCAATAGTAATTGGCATCTTTGTCTCCTATTCTTCTATTGTAAATTTTCAAAAATACCGGCTGCACCCATTCCCCCACCGATGCACATTGTAACCATGCCATATTTAGACTTGCGCCGGCGCATTTCATAAATTAATTGGGTTGTCAGTTTAGCACCTGTACATCCTAAAGGATGTCCTAATGCAATAGCACCTCCATTAACATTGACTTTGTCAGTATCCAGACCCAATTCGCGGATCACTGCCAGGGACTGAGCGGCAAAAGCTTCGTTCAATTCAATCAGGTCAATTTCGTCAAGACTTAATCCTGCTTTATCCAAGGCTTTAGGAATGGCTGCAATCGGTCCTATACCCATAATTTCAGGGCGAACACCGCCAACTGCAAAGGAAATAAAACGAACCATTGGTTTTAGTCCCAGGGCTTCTGCCTTGGCTAACGACATCATCATAACCATCGCCGCACCATCATTCGTCTGGGAAGCATTTCCCGCGGTTACGGTTCCACCCTCTTTGAAAACAGGGCGAAGTTTTGATAGAGCCTCAATGGTTGTATCAGGTCGTACACCTTCATCCACCTTATGGATATAGGTGGTTACTTTTGGTTTGCCATTATTTCCAGGAGAGACAATTTCAACCTCAAATGGTACGATCTCCTCTGCAAATAAATCTTTTTCCAAAGCTGCAGCAGCCCGCATATGACTCTGGTAAGCAAACGCATCTTGGTCTTCCCTGCTGACATTAAATTCTTCGGCCACATTTTCCGCTGTCAGTCCCATTCCTAAATACACCTCGGGATGTTCAACCGCCAAAGTGGGATTGGGAGTCATTTTAAATCCTGTCATCGGAACACTCGACATAGATTCGATCCCACCGGCTAAAACGACATCATATATTTCAGCGATGATTCCCTGTGCTGCATGAGATATTGTCTGAAGCCCAGATGAACAAAACCGATTGACAGTTTCAGCAGGAACTTCCACTGGTAAACCAGCGCGCAGAGCCACCCTTCGAGCCATATTCAACCCTTGTGGCCCTTCTGGCATAGCACATCCAATGATTACATCTTCAATTTCCTTTGGTCGAACTTGCTGCACATCATCTAAAACTGCATTGATTACAGCTGCCCCTAAATCTTCTGGCCGTACCGAAGCCAAAGCACCTTTTTTCGCTCTTCCAACCGCAGTACGTTTTGCTGCAACAATTACTGGATCAACATTTGGATCTCTAACTTTAGGTCCCATTTTTTATCTCCTTAATTCCTCAACGGTTTCCCTTTTTGCAGAAAGTGCCATATTCTCTCTTGTGTCTTGGGTTCACCACAAAGGGACAAGAAACCTTCACGTTCAAGGTCTAGAATATATTGCTCATCAACCCACTGCGGTTGGCTGATATTTCCACCTGCAAGCACATAAGCCACTTTATCACCGATTAATTTATCGTGTTCAGAGATATAGTTCCCTTCTTCAAATGTGTACGTGCCTATCCGCAGTGTGGAGAGCACATCTCGGCCAGCCGCATAAATATCCTCTTTATACGGTGGAACATATCCTGAGTCTACCAGATGTCTCGCCTCTCTCTTAGCCTCCATCAATAGATAATCGTCATTCATTACTACCCTGTCGCACTCAGCCAACATTCCAAATTCCTTGGCTTCAACTGGACTGGTGGCAACTTTGGCTGTGCCAATCTGCATGAATAACTGCTGCACAAAAGGCATCGGATCAGCGTGTTCTGTTCGCATGGCTGGATTTAGAACTCGCCTTAGCATCTCCTTGGTTCCCCCGCCTGCGGGAAGTAAACCCATCGTTCCAGCTTCTACTAAACCTGTCACCAGAAAACCAGAACACACAATTCGGCTGGCATGCATCATCACTTCTGCCCCCCCACCTAAGGTATAACCAAACGGGGCTAGAACTACTGGCACTGATGAATAACGCAGACGCATATTCATATCCTGCAAACCTTTGACAACCGCTTCCAGTTCTTCCCATTGTCCTTGTTGAGCATGCATGGCAATTAGGAAAACATTTGCACCAGCGCTGAAATGCTGTCCCTGGTTTCCAATCACAATCCCTTCAAACTGGTCTGCTGCCAAATCCATTGCTTTTTGAATCATTTCACCAATTTGGGTATCAAATGTATTCATTTTGGTATGAAATTCTACACAGACAATTCCATCACCAAGGTCAATCAAACTGGCGCTGTCATTCTTTGCAACTAATTTCTTACCTGCCTTTAGTTTCGGAAGTGAAATCATCCCTTCAATCTGATGAAATGGTTCGATTTTTTTCTTGGTTGGATGATAAATCCCGGTTTTCAATCCATTATCGTATTGATAGAAAGTTTCAAATCCCGCCTCTAGCATTTCATCCACCCATTCAGCAGGTTCAAAGCCTTCAGATCGCATCTCCTTAACTGTTTGTTCCACCCCAATTTCATCCCAGATCTCGAATGGGCCTGCTTCGTGCATGAAACCCCCTCGTATCGCATCATCAATAGAAGATGGAAGATCAGTAATTTCCGGGATACATAGGCTGGAATAGGCAAACATCTGGAACATGATCGCGCGTGCCAATTTTGCTGCTTTATCCTCCTCGTGGATAAGGGTTTTGATTCGTTTTCCTACGTCATCGATGTCTTTTACCTTTCCAATTGAATCAAACCTTGGTTTATCTGTCGGTGGTTCATGTTCCAAAGTATCAAAGTTTAAAGTCCAGAATTCTTTTTTACCATTTGAAAGGACTTGTTTGTAATAGCCAATTTTGGTTTTATTCCCTAACCAGCCTCTTTCGACAAGCGTCCTTGATATCTCTGCTGGTCTCTCGGCTGTAAGAACTTCTTGTGCATAGGTATCATGTGGAATAAGTTCGGCCAAATTGCCCCCAACATGTTGGGCCACATCCAATCCTACCAAGTCTAATAAGCGGAAAGTGCCCGTATTAGGCCGCCCAATCACGGGTCCAGTAATCGCATCGACCTCTGCGACAGTATAGCCATGGTCGAGGATATAATTCATCGAAAAGGCACTCCCAACAGAGAACACCCGATTCCCAATAAAATTGGGGGTGTCCTTGCACATTACAATCCCTTTTCCTAACCGTAATTCACAAAACTGGCTGATAAACTTTACCACCTCCGGCAAAGTATCTGGACCAGGGATTAACTCCAATAGCTTCAGGTACCTTGGCGGATTGAAAAAGTGTGTCCCAAGGAAATGCTGCCGGAATCCTTCTGACATTCCTTCCGCAATCGACTTTACTGGAATCCCCGAAGTATTGGTACTGATGATTGTATGCTGGTTTCGTTTTTCATCTACCCGACTGAAAAGATCTCGCTTTATCTTTAGGTTTTCGATGATAGCTTCAATTACCCAATCTGCTTCCGCAATTGCTTCAAAATTATCTTCCAAATTCCCAAGGGTGACCATTTTGGCGACACCTGGAGAGAAGAAACTTGCAGGTCGGGATTTTAGGGCAGCATCAAATCCTGCTTTGACAATCCGGTTCCGCACCTGAGGATCATCTAAGGTTAAGCCAGCAGCAGCTTCCTTGTCAGTTAATTCTCTTGGCACAATATCAAGCAGCGTTACTCGAACTCCAGCATTTGCTAGATGCGCAGCAATAGCTGCCCCCATTGTCCCAGCGCCGATAACAACAGCTTTTCCTATTCGATATTTCATCATTCCTCCTGTTATGTGATCGAATTAAGAAGAATTCGATCAATCTGGATTCAAAAGTCTCCGCGAGTTTTATTCCATCAGCGCAGATCACTGCCTCGGTAGCCTAGCAATTGCCTGGCAGCCACCAGACGGTTAATTTGTCCAGTGCCTTCGAAAATATCATTGATCTTGGCATCTCGCATCCATTTTTCCAGCAGAAACTCCCTCGAGTAGCCCATAGGACCGAGAATTTCAACTGCTTTCTGGGTGATTTTGGTAGCCACATCTCCAGCATGCAGTTTGCTCTTTGCAGATTCTAGCGCATTTTGTTTCCGCTGATCTGTCATACAAACTGCCTTAATTGCCAACAGCCAGGAAGATCGAAGCATACGTTCCATATCAACAATCTCACGTTCAATATTGGTCATTTTTTGGCGCGGCAGACCAAAACGAATATCTACGCCTTGTTCAGCAAGCAGCTTTTTTAATTCTTCAAGGGCAGCTCTTGCAACCCCTAAAGCAGATGCCGCCACCAAAGGGCGGGTGACATTAAAAGTCTGCATGGCACCTTTGAAACCTTTGGTTGTCTTTTCGATGGTTGGACTACCTAAAATATTTTCATACGGCAGTCGAACATCATCCAGGACAATTGTAACCGTATCGCTGCTGCGGATACCTAGTTTTTCTTCTTTTTTAGTCACTTTCACGCCTGGTGTCCCTGCCTCTACGACGAAAGACCGAATCCCAGCACGCCCGGCTTTTGGGTCCAGGGTCGCCCACACTACGGTAAAACCTTGGGTATCGACCATCGCCTTATGCCCCGCGGTGACAAAGATCTTCTCACCATTTAAAACCCACTCATTGGTCTCCTCATCCAAAACTGCCCTGGCACTGATCGCAGAGTTGTCCGAACCGGCCTCAGCCTCTGTAATCGCCATGGCTGTGAACACGGGTTCATTTCCATTAAGTTTTGAAAGGAACTTTTGTTTTTGCTCCGGAGTCCCAACCGCCTCAACCGCGGAGGAGCCTAATCCACCGCGTGGCGTACAAAGATAAAAACCCGCATCTCCCCAAGAAAGCATTTCAATTTGATGGGCCATAACGACATAGGATTCCCTTGGTTTCTTTTCTTTAGTTTCCTCCCGTTCCTTTTCCTTTTCAGGATCAGGAACCATAGAAGCCGAGCCCATCTGCTTCAATGCGTTATGCATAAACTCAATATAATCCCAGGGTATCTCACCTTCACATTCATCAAAATGCCTGGAATACGGTCTCATCATGTTTTCTGCGACTGTTTGAATTAAATATTGCGATTGGGTCACCGCTTTTGATTTTTCAAATGAAATCATTTTTTTCTCTCCTTCCTCTAGACGATTGCTAGTCCGGTCAGAGTGGCAATTCCGCGCCCATTACGGTACCAGAGTTCGACAGGATGTTCTCGGATATAGCCGTGACCACCCAAAATCTGCACACCCCGGTCCGTGACCATCAAAACCATATCCACGGCTCCCTGATAAGCCAGATAGGCTGAATGATAAGCCTCAGGATCACCCTGATCCAGCTGCCAAGCAGCCTCCCAATTTAGAAGCCGAATCGCTTCAATTTCTGTTGCCATCTCTGCTAACATGAAAGCAATCGACTGCTTTTGAGCAATATAGGAGCCTAGCACAAACCGTTCTTTAGCATAATCCCTTGAATATTCAAAAGACGCTTTTGCCAAACCTACCGCTAGGGCAGCCAAAGAAATTTGTGAAGCCGCCAGGATTGGTGCAAAATCGTGCCCATCTTTACCACCTAACCGATTCTCCAAGGGAATTTTTACTTGATCAAATTTAACTTCGAACAATGGAAGTGCATTTAATCCCATCAATTTTTCTTTTTCGCCGATACTCAAGCCCTCTGCATCATTGGTCACAATAAACCCTTGGGTCTTTCCATCGAATTTGGCATACACTACCATCGCCACAGCTTGATCTGCAAATGGGACGTAGCGTTTTTCTCCTGTCAATACATAGAAATCACCATCTCGGACTGCAGTTGTATCAAGATCTTCAGGATCAAAATCGTAGCGATACTCGACCAAGGCTGCGGTATAAGGCTGCCATTCCGCCTCAACCACATCAGGTAAAAACTTTTCCTTCTGTGCATCTGTCCCACCAAGCAACAGAGGCGTAACAAATAACCCCGGAGTCATAACAGCCAAAGTCCCTGCCAGGTCCCCCCAAGCTAATTCTTCAGCAGCCAATACATTGGTTAAAACAGAACGTTCTCCAAATCCACCGAAGTCTTCAGGAACCGAGGCCTGCAAAACACCCAATTCCCAGCCTTTCTCGATCAATTTTTGGGGTAGTTCACGACTCTCCTCAGCTTCATGGGCAGCAGGTCGCAGATCATTTTCCGCATACCGTTTGGCGACATCGATCAACATTTGTTGTTCTTCAGTTGGTTCAAACGAATACATAGTTTCCTCCAGCATTTTTATATTTTTGGAAACACACTTTCTAGCTCCTCTTTATTTCGTAAGCATTGGTAACGAAGCGTAACAGGTTCTGAACTAGTCTTCACCTCCTCAATATTTTCAATAGAAATAAATCCTAATCGATAAAGATATTCAATATGCGCACCCGCCTCTTCCAAAGCAAGCAAGATGTTATATCCAGCAACCTGACCGAACAAA
>JARROY010000037.1:0-15629 GCA_037383445.1 Anaerolineales bacterium
AAAAAAATATGAGATTGGCAATCTTATATCCTCAAACAGAAGGGTATAAAGCAGATTTTTTAATTCAAAGAATTAACTCGGTGGCAGACAACATGGGCATATCAGTCACATGTGGTCACGCTTCATTTCCTAATGATGCCCTTACCTTTGATGAACTTCTTCGAACTGCGACTGACAATATGCGGATCCTCCCCAATTCTGATCCATTCAAATCTAGCGAAGCAATCAATGAACCTATACAAGATGAAATTAACCCTGCAGAAAAACGATTCTGAGACCAAAGCAAAAATTGCAATCCCAAATTGGGTGGCTGATATTAATCCAGAAGCAGTTATTTTCAAGGGAAGATGGTATACAGCGCTAAAAAGGATTATGGACCTTATTCTAATCATTTTAATCCTTCCGATTGCTATCCCCCTCCTGACGATTTGCGCCGTATCCATTAAAATTGAAAATATTGAGGCTCCTGTCATTTTCTCTCAAACCAGAACCGGTCGCGGCGGAAAATTATTCAAGATGTATAAATTCCGCACTATGGTACCAAATGCAGATGATTTAAAGAAACAATATGCACATCTTAATGAATTGGCTTGGCCAGATTTTAAAATAAAAAATGATCCTCGAATCACTAAGGTGGGAAAATTTCTCCGGAAAACTAGCCTGGATGAACTTCCCCAAATATATAATATATTAATCGGAAACATGAGTATTGTCGGACCTCGTCCAACAAGTTTTGGACCTGATACATATGACATTTGGCATACAGAAAGATTTGATGTTTTACCAGGTGTCACGGGATTATGGCAAATCTTCGGTCGCGGGGAAGCCGAATTTGATGAGAAACTTCGCTTGGATATTCTCTATGTTAATAAACGTTGCCTTAGACTGGATATTCTCCTCTTACTAAAAACGATACCTGTCATTGTTAGTGGAAAAGGTTCTTATTAGATATGAGAATCGCCTACATAATGTCTCGTTTTCCATTACTTTCGGAGACTTTCATTGTACGCGAAATGGATGAGATTGAAAAACAGGGGGGTGAAATTTTACTCTTTCCACTAATCTGCCAAGACCAAGGAATTTCCCATTATGAAGCAGAGCAATGGTTAGAACGCCGTAATTGCATCCCATTTATGGATATCCATGTACTAAAAACCCTGGCAAAAACAATAATTAATACTCCATTGAAATTCATTACGGTATTCATAAAAATTGTTTTCTGGAATTTACCCTCGCCAAAATTTTTGATCAGGACCTTGATTCTCTTTCCAAAAGCTATCCATACAGCATATAAAATCCAGTCTGAAAATATTGACCATCTTCATGTACATTATGCATCGCACCCTGCCCTTGTTGCATACATTATTCATCAATTCACTGGGATTTCATATAGCATCACGATCCACTCTCACGATATATATGATAACCATGTCATGTTGAAACAAAAATTAGAGGCTGCAAAATTTTTAATCACTATTTCAAATTTTAATGTTGAATACCTTGTTAATTTATTAGGGAAGTGGGTACAGGATAAAGTGTTCGTTATCCACAGTGGTGTTAATTTATCCGAATTTATCCCCAAAAAGGTTCGACAACAGAACAACTCTCAGAAGTATATTATTCTTCAAATTGGCAGTTTACATTGGAAAAAAGGGCAATCCTATTTATTAAATGCAATAAAATTATTAGATGCTGAGATTGACAACCTTCAAGTTCAAATTATTGGGGATGGACCAGAACGGAAAAAGCTAGAGAAAATGATCAACGAATTGAGTTTGACCAAGACAGTTCAACTACTTGGCGCAAAAACCCAATCAGAAGTAAAACAATTTCTGAGAAATGCGGATTGTTACATTCAAACAAGTGTTAGCGAGGGTATTCCTGTTGCCTTAATGGAAGCACTTGCTTGTGAATTGCCCGTCATCTCAACCAATATTACCGGCATCCCTGAACTTGTAATCCACGGAAAAACTGGAATCCTAATTCCGCCCAAAGATGAGGTAGCAATTGTCGATGCCATTACATTCATTAAAAATAATCCTGCTATAGCAAAAAAATATGGCAAGGCAGGTCGAAATTATATTGAAACTGAATATAACCTTCAAAAAAACGTAGGTAAATTGATCGATCTTTTTCAAGCCAAAATTTTTGAGGATGGATAAAATGGTTTATCATTATTTTATAGTGCAAACTGTAAAAGTAAAACCACCCCATAAATTTGTATCATCAGTCTTTGGAGTGATCAATGTCTCTTAAACCTAAAGAATTCCAGGATGAAAAAATAAAAACTAAGCCAAAATCCGTTCCGGGATTATGGAATACAGTAGCTGGAATTGGGATAATCGTAGCAATTATTGCATCGATTGGCATTTCATTTCTTCAAGATGTCGATAAATTTTTAATCATTGGGGGTATAATTGGTGTTTTCCTTGGGGCTATCATGTTTTTTCGCCCTGCACTTGGGGCTTATCTGATCATATTTACAACATTTTCAAATTTATCAGATCTTTTCACAGAAAATGGTCTCCCCAGTATTAATCAACCCCTGGTCGTAGCCTTGTTTTTAGTAGTAATTGCCAATATTCTTTTTACTCCAGAGAGATTGATCCCACTAAATAGAATATCCAGGGTTGAATGGTCTCTAATTGCTTATACCTTTGTCATTATCATTTCTTATACATATGCAGCGAACAAAGATGACGCATTACATGTAATTTCCAATTTAGTTAAAAATTTGATAATCCTTTTCACCGTTTTTATTACCCTGAATACAAGACAAAAAATCCGAAATGCTATTTGGGTAATGACAATTACTATAGGAATTCTTTCTTTACTTGGTGTGATTCAATCCGTATTAAATCTTGATTTTACATTTTGGGGTTTATCCCAAAAGAGCATTTTTGGACAAACCCTCGCTTCAGGTTCATTAAGATATGGAGGTCCAATTGCTGAATCAAACGTATGGGGACAAGTTTTAGTTGTTTCCTTCCCTTATTTCATCTATCGTGTTCTAGGTGCCAGGAATAATTCCTTTCGCGAATTCCTGATGATTATTGCTACTTTTTTGGTATTAATGGCAATCTTGCTTACAGGAAGCCGTGGTGGATTTATTGCTCTCCTAATTATTTTCCCAATTATTGCTCTTGAAATTAGGGTAAAAATACCAACTGTAATCGTAGGGCTTATGATTGGAGCTTTAGCACTTGTTGTTTTGCCAAGAACCTTCTCTGAAAGATTTTTAAGCCTGATTCAATTAGAAGGCGATTCCACAGAAAGCATTTTTTCAGACGAGGCCGTGCAAGGCAGACTTGAGAAAATGCGTGTTGGCCTAGCAATGTTTAAGGATAAACCATTGACTGGCGTGGGGATAGGAAATTACAATCAAAATTATTGGATATACGCAGAAGATATTGGTATTGAGTCGAATGCAACTAACATCCAATCAATTGCTGAAGAAAAGGACCCACATTCACTTTACATTGAAATTCTATCGGAAACAGGGTTAATTGGTTTTGGTACTTTTGCGATTTTCCTTTTATCGCTTCTCAAAGGTAGTTATGAAATTCTTAAAACTTCTAGAGAAAGAAAAACTGATATCAGATGGAAAAATTGGGTAGCACCAATTTTTGTCTCTTTGATTGCCTATATAGTTACTGGGTTCTTTTTACACGGGGTTTCTTTTCGTTGGTTTTGGGTTGTCGCTGCAATTGCTATGTCTGCAATTCATCTAACAGAATACCAATACCAAAACACATAGCAACAAATATCATTGTACCGAATTTACTTGTATTAACGTCCTGTATCTAATATCTTTTCTATTTGTTTTGAACATTTACGGTTTCCTTGTAGACTGTTAAGACCTCATCGGCGATTGAATTCCATGAATAGCGTGTTTCTGATAGATGTTTTGCATATAAACCCATTTCATATGTAAGGGTTGGATTTTCAATATATCTCATGATTGCATTAGCAATTTCATGAGGCGATTCTGGGGGAACCAAAAAGCCACTTTTTCCATCATCAACCTCTTCGGGTAAACCGCCTACACTTGTCGCAATAACTGGTCGGCTAAAGGCATATGCTACCTGAAGCGATCCACTTTGAGTGCTATTAAGATATGGATAGACTACAACTGATGCCATCTCCATTAAGGGAGCGACTTCTTCAATCGGTATATATCGGGAATCAAATACCGTTGCCTCTTCAATATTTAAACTTGAGGTTAAATTAAAGATTGAATCCATATCAATGTGTTTGCTTGGTTTTCCAGCAATAATTAGTCTGGTTTGTTTTTCCTTTTCGAGCACTTGAGCGAAGGCTTTTAATAGATCAGGGATACCTTTACTTGGCATTAAATTTCCAAAAAAGAGGACCACGGGGGAATTTGAACCAATTTTATAACGTTCTCGCATCTGTGCAGATGTCAAATTCCTTGAAGCTGATGATAAAAATAAATGTTCATTCCCATGTGGAATCTGATGAAATTTGTTTGAATCTATCTGGAAAAGAGACGAAAATCTATCCTGATTGTTTTGACCATGAAAGAAGATAATTTGAAAGGAAGTGTAAACCCATTGGAATAGTTGGTTAGCTATCTTAACGAAAATGTTACTATCCTTTTCACGTAATTCGAATTCATGACATATTTGGGTCAGAATTAATCCATTCCTTTTTAAGATTGCTAAGAATACAGCCTCGAAAGGAAATTCAATCTTTCCAAATTGAGTGATGGTTGGTCTGGTTTTTAATAAATATTTTACTAAACGTATCCACTCAATAATATAGCGCCCCCCTCTTATTATCCGTCTTATACTCCAAAAAAGTTTACCCAAGACTTTTTCAATCCAATTTTGTTTATTCATTGTTCGAAACGAGTCTGTGGGTGACCATAATCTCAAAATTTTTTTAACCGTAAAATTATGGGGATAATTTTCTAGTTCGTATCCAAGAGAAGTCACTAATGTTACTTCTGCACCTTCTTCTGCTAAAGCTGTACATAGTTGATATGCATAATGGATCATCCCCCCCGAACTGCGAGGTTCTACAACTGTAATTAGCAATCTTTCTTGTTTAGTTTTTATCATATTGATTAATAAGATCGTTATATAGGGTTACTAACTTTTTCACCTGTATCTTGATATCGAAACGGTCTTTTGCAGTTTCTACTCCTTTGGTCCCGATGCATTGAGAAAAATCTCTATCTCGTAAAATTTTTAAGCAAGCAAATGCCAGACTTTCAGGGTCAGCTGGAGGTACAAGCAAACCATTAATTCCATCCGTAATAATTTCCGGAATACCGCCAACGTGCGTGGCGATGATGGGTTTCCCTGCCGCAAGTGCTTCAATTAACACGGTTGGCAAGGCATCTCCAAGAGAAGGAAGGACAAACAAGTCGCTAACTGCAAGTATATCTGGGATATCAGTGCGGTAACCGGTAAAAAGTACTCGTTCTTGTCGCCCTAGGTCATCTACAAGGTTTTTTAATTGGGAAGCATAAACTCCGTCACCTACAATCAGATATGTCAAATTTGGTTCATAACGCAATATTTCGGGCAATGCTTGGATCATGAACTGGATACCTTTTTGTTCTCTAAGAACTGCAACGGTTGTAATTACAATACTATTTGGTGATAGACCAAGATTAATTTTTATTTCTTCATTTTGTGTTCTATTGTGGGTTTGAAAACGGGATAATTGAATTCCATTATAGATAGTACTTGTTTTATTTTTTGGCAGATTACCAAATTTAAGGTGATGGTCTCGTGTTTTTTCTGATACTGTAATAATTATGTCACAAAAATGTTTAAGAATAAACCATTTCAATTTTAAACGAAAATGAGCAAACCTAAGATCTTTAGCAACTTCTAAAGTGTGAAGAGTTGAAACACTGGGAATTCTTAATATCTTAGCAAAAACATTTCCAAGAATATCAGAGTGTTCAAGCTGTGTATGAATTAATTCAGGCGATAGATTTTTTACATAGAAAAACAAACGCAATAACTTGATTGGGTTTCTTAGGTTACGAATCTGACTTGGAGCAAGGTCAACTGCAATTCCACTTCTTTCTAATTCATCTGCTATGGGGTTTCCTCTCCTAATCTGAAGTGCTAAAACACGAATATCAAAACTTTCATGCTCAAAGTTTTTCAGGATTGTTAAGAGCAATTGTTCTGCCCCGCCGGGCATTAAGCTGTCTATCATCCAGAGGATACGATGTCTCATAAAAATCTAATCCTAGTTTTTGAGCGAGTTGATGGGAGATTTTAATCCAATAATTTTAAGTGCTCTTTTCAAAGATTCGCCCTCAATGATCCAAATAGTTCCTAGGTACCCCAAAGCACCTACAACCACTACTAATATTAATCGAATTATTTGATCCATTTCTGATGTGATATAGAGAGTTGGAATGGTTAATGCCAATAAAACTGCTCCACCGATGAATGCCGTTAATTGTTTCGTAATTTCAAGTAGTGAAATTTTGACAACGCGAATAGCTACAATCGTTCTTAAAATCAATTCAAACATTGAGGCGATAAGATGACCATAAGCTACCCCGATTAAACTATATTGTGCACCGACCCAAATGGCTATAATCCGGATGATAAAAATGGGAACAGAAAGCTTTATAAGAATATCTGGTCGGCCGATCGCTTTATACACATCTCCTACGTGGTAACCAATGGATAGAATAAGACAATAGAGGCTTAATATTTGCATGATTGGAATTGCATCTACCCATTGTTCCCCAAAAACCACTTTGATTATCAAATCTGCTGCGACAATCATCCCCAGACACATCGGCGTGATCAGTAATTGTACATATTTAATAGTTTGCAAAAACCGCTTTCGCAATTCGTTGGGCTGATTCTGAATTGATGCATATGCAGGAAAAATAACTCCTGCAAGTACCGTAAGAGTGGTAATAACCAATAGTTCTGGTAGTCTATATGCAAGTGTGTAAATTCCTAATGCAGCAGAATCGAAGAATCTTCCTATCACGAAGTAATCAAAACTATCTCCTAAAATTGATAAGGCTCGATCAGCCATTATGGGTATCCCAAAATTAAAAAGCTGGTTTGAAAGGCCGCTTCTAAAAACCAAACTAGGCATCCAGGGCACAACAATCCAGAGAAGAATAATTGACACGCTTAATCCAGCTAATTGACCATAAACAAGTGACCAAGCCCCATAACCCTTTATAGCAAAGCCAATTGATACTACTCCTTTTATGATGGTATTCCCTAATTCCGGAATAACTTTCCTACCAAAATGCATCTCACGTTGGAGGCGGGCTTTATGTACTGAACCGAAAGCATTGATCGAGAAAATAAGACCGAGCCAACGGAGGATTGGCGTTAGGCTAGGCTCGTTAAAGAATAAGGCTACCCTTGGTGCTAAAAGATACGTAAGCAGAGTTAGGCTGAAACTAATGATTAGATTGAGCGTGAATACTACATTTGAAGCTTCTTCAAGATTTTCTCTGCGTTGGATTAAAGCGGTGGCTAAACCAAAATCGTTCAAAATAGAAAGATACTCAATTGCTAATGTTGCAAGAGCAACCACACCAAAGTCATCAGGGCTTAGCAAGTGGGCTAAGATTGATATAGTTATCAGGCTGATTGTCTTACCTAAACCATAAGACAGATAATTCCACCCAACCCCTTTTGTGACCTTTCGTCCTAGGTGTTCTGAATCTGCTTGATTAGAGTGTTCTGATCTCATTTAGGTCCACTATATTGTTTTACTTGTAAATAATCTCGGAAAATTCGTGGGTGCCGTTAATAGTTAATTATTTTTAGCCTATCATTTTTCAAAAAACACCCAAAGAATTGAGCTGAATATCAAAAAACCTTAAAACCAATAGAACCAAAGCAGCTCATTTGAAAGGGTCATCTCGTACTTACAAGCTCACAAAAATTAATAATCCTTATGATCCTGGTCCTAATGACCGTCTTTTCCAATAATAATTTATTCTCCAAACGCCATATTCCCAAAGTGAGCGCCAGTTTTTGATAAAATCTCGCCCAGATGTAAATACCACAAATTCTGGATTTCTATTGTAACTAATTTTCCAACCTCTTTTTTTAAAGGAAGGACCAACCTTATTATCTGCATTTAAATTGTTATGCTCGAATAATTCAATAAAAGGTTTGCGTAATAATGCGTAGTTACTGCCCCTACTCGTCGGTATTCCTAATATTGTGCGTTTTGCCCACCTGAAAATGTGGTGAATTTTTAAATATATTTTTGTAGCCAGACCTGATGGTAACTCATAGTAATCCACATGAGAATAAGCTAAATTCGCTCCCGATTGGAGCTTTTCCACGTACCAATTTAATAAAGAAGTAATATCTGGTATTCGACAGTCGGCATCAAAATGTATCAGAATTTCAGAGGAGGCAAGCCTTGACCCTAGTATACGTGCTTTGAATATTCTAAAAGATCGCGCAGATGTCAGTTTGCTAGAGCGCTTAACGTTGGGACCATATAAGCGTTGAGTAAGAGTGTTAATTTCTTTCTCACTCAAAATCTGTGGAACAGCTTGAACCTTAATACCATTAGATTTAAATTCCTCAATGATTGGAGGAGGCGAGTCAACGGTATAATTATTTATAACCAAAATAACCTCAATTAGGTGAGGTCCTTTGTAATTTGAAATATCTAACAAAGTGTTTTGAACCTTTTGCAGGTCAAATTGTGCATTTACCGGGATGATGATTGATGCATTCGGTTTAAGGTTAGTTTGTCCTCGAAGTTTGGTAAATACATCTGATAGCTGAAATGAATTATCAATTTCCATTGTTTGCATTTTACTATATTTTGAATAAGGCCATTCTAATATGTAGACTATATTTTTAATCAAGAGATTAGGTTCTAGTTCTCCACCATCAGTAATTCAAACCCAACTGGCGTAATTGAGTTAGAGAGTTCAAACATGATCAAGGATTTAATTAGAAACAAAAAGATTTACGGATAGAATCGATAATACAATTCGGGATTTGTTCAATATTTTGGATTCAACCGAATTGTTTTATTATAAGGAACAAACAACAGAAGACCAGAAAGAATTTAAGCATTATTATCTAATTAGATTTCAAATAGTCACATGATATGATAGTAACCCAATGAGGGTTTTCATGTGAATTAAAGTTTATAAAATTATTTTTCAGTAAAGGAAAATTCGGGAGTGTCAAAGAATCATTTGAGAGATTTGGAAGAATTCTTAAAAGTTTTAAGCCCGAGAATTCAAGCAGATTTGCATAAGTGGTACGGTGAGAATGCAAAGCTCAGTAGAGAGCCAACCTTCCAGTCTCGTGATTGGTCATTCTTTTTCCGCTACTTCGTACAAGTCTCTGAGAGTGAGAATTATGTTGTTCTGGTAAAGATTCGACACCTTCAAAACATGAGTATCGCAGATGCAATTCTTGATCCAGAGATGAAGGAAGAATCAAAAAACGAGTTTTGGTCGCTTAGAAAACTTAGAAAAATTTTTGCTGATTTTAATAATGGATCATTTTTTACAATCCGTGATTTAGCCTGGTATGAAGATCTAAACGCAGTTGTAATGGAAGAAGCGGAAATCCGTACTCTAAAATCATTTTATCAAGATCCGGCATTGTGGTTTTTTCAAAACGCCCAGAAAAAATTCAAGGGTAATCTATGGTTGACAGGGCGCTGGCTTCATATCTTCCATACCAACATCGGGTCAAGTCAAAACGGAAGTGCTTTTAGCGAGATTCTATATAAAAATGCCCTAAAGAATCTGGGAAAGATCGAATCTTTTACCCAACTTTCGGATCTAGCAATAACAAAAGAATTGCTTCATGATTTGTATAAAATTTGCAGCAAAAGAAATATGCCATACGGAGTAATCCACGATAATTTTTCAACCTCCAATGTGTTTGTAACAGAGGATGGAGAGATATGTTCATTCGACCCACATAATAAGGTCGGACCACTAAGTTTAGATTTAGCGAAATTTATTACAGACATGGAGACAAATAGAATTCAGGTAATAACCAATGGCTTAGTCCTTCCTGCTCCAAGGATGAAAGAATATATTGATTCCTTTCTGAAGGGTTATTTTTTAGGGGAAAGTCATGGAGACTATTATTTAAGTCTTTATCGATTAATATCCTTGATCCAAAAATGGGAAGAGAATGAAAACAAAAGTATTTTTCAAAATTACTTATTGAACAAAACAAACAAGTCCAAAAGTTACTATTTGTATAGCGGGGGTTGGGGACAACTGCTTTAATTTTTTTGAATCGTTAGATAATATTTTATTACTGAAAATTGTCAAACCAACTTTTCCATAAATATAGAAATTCTGAAAATATCCGATTGTATAGCTATGCCAAGTAAATAAATTTTTTTGGTTCCAATTCTAAAAACCATCGAAATTTTTATTCAGCACCTCCACCCAGGTATTCCAACACACGTGGTAACCCATGCACTTTAGAGACAAACTTTGGAAAAGAATCCTTATGACTTAAGAAAATTCTTCTGATTTGATATGGGTTTCGAAGAACGCTTTTATAGCTTTGAGGGCCAGAAATCAAAGTGAATGCAGATCTAAATCCTGTTTTTTTAATTTGATCAACAATTTTGATATCAAAATCACCCGGCTGGCCATTCGGATAAGCAAATGAATCAATTTCCTGATTTATCTCTTTTTCTATCCTGGTTTTAGATAATTTCAACTCATCCACCGCCCTTTCAAAAGGAATCCGCGTGAGGATCGGATGATAAACCGTATGCGCACCCATTTCAATATTTCCATGAACCATCTCTCTGACATGATCCCAATTTAAGAAGAGTTTCGAGAATATCCTATCTGGAATCGGTGTTTCAAGATAATCCACTATTTTATCAACCAGATCTTGTTTATCATCTTCAGAAAATTTTTTAAGTTCCTGAATTACTTTGTAAGCAACTCGCATTTTCTGATCGTAGGTCTCCCAAGACCATTTACCAATTTGGCTTAAAGATAAATTATCCTTATCAGAAACTTGAAAACTATAAGCAAGCAAATCCCAATAAAATGGGATAGATTGACCAATATGCCCTGTGGTTAAAAATATTACAGCCGGGAAACTCCGACTTTTAAGCTCGGGGAATGCATTTGTATAATTATCCAAATACCCATCATCGAAAGTAATCATGGCTGAATTCCGCGGTAAATCCCCATGACCAGAAAGCCAACTCACAAATTGCCTTACTGAGATAACATTGAAGTTTTCTTTCAAATAATCAAGCTGTTTACAGAACATCTCAGGTGAGGCACTTATATTTGGCTTAAAAAGTGCTTGATCACTATCAGGGTACTCAATTCGATGATAATTTAAAACTGTGAGCGTGTTAGGATTTAACGTTGAAAATACCTTCAGAATATTTGACCTAAACAAAAGAGATAAAATCTTATCATTTTTAGGTGAAGTCATATTATTAAAATTGACAGCCTATTGGTTCACATCAAACCCTTAAGGCAGATCAGCCCGATTTACCCTTTCCCATAAATGTGCTTCATGATCGCTGAAATAAGACAGCAGCCCAATAATTATTGCATAATTAGAATTTAGTAGAAATGTTGGCAGATATAATATTTTGCCAACCATCCCAGGAAATTTCACCATGTTCCCGATAATTCCAACCAAGTAAAAAATAATTTGGATACCCAAAAATATCCAGTTATACGGGTTTGAGAGTTGGAAAAAAGAGAACTTTGGATAATTTACTGGAAAAATGACAAGGATCAAATTAGAGATAAAAGCGAGAATGAATGCGAAGGGCACAAACGCACGAAAATATTTGTGCGATATGATCTTCCAAACTTCAAATGGACGATTAAATGGCAGCAATTTTTTTGATAGAAATATTGCTTGAAATCCTCCTGCATTTATTCTTTTCCTTCTTATAATTTCATCCTTTGCTGATTTTGAAACATATTCATAAGATTCAGCTTCAGGCACATAAACAACATTATAGCCGCGTTTTAACATGCTTAGCACCAAATAGCGGTCATCGTTGATTATATTGGTAGGTGCAGAAATAAATAATTTTTTCCTAATTGCTAATATTTCACCTACAGCAGTAATGGTAGATCCTAACAGCGTTTCTTTCTTCTTAATAATTGACTCGTATTTCCAATATAAACCTTCAGCTGAACTTAAATCTCGCTCATCTTCAATAATCCGTTTTGACCCTGATGTTGCACCGACTTTCGGATCCGCAAATGGGCGAATTAAATGAAAAATCGCATCTGAGGTATAAAAATTGTTTGCATCAGAAAAAACGATAATTTCACCCGAACATTCCGGGACGGCTCGATTTATCGCGGCCATTTTTCCACTTCTGTTTGGCAAATAATTAAGTTCTATTCCATCTTTTTCATAAGACCGAACAAGATCTGGGGTGCGATCATTGGATCCATCAGCCGCAACCAATATTTGCAGTTTATCTTTGGGATAATCAAGGTTAAGGCTATTTTGAATCTTCCTGCCTATAACATCTTCTTCGTTATAAGCAGGAATTAATAATGAAACACTAGGCAATTCCTGGAGTGAATACTGTGGTACGGTTACCAACCTTGAAAGTAAAGTAATAATAATAGGATAACCGACATAGGTATATAGAATAAAACTAACTGCGCACCAAAAAAGGATTGCCGCCAATATTCTCTCCATTTATTTAAATGTTCGCAAGATCAAAAAATCAAGAAAATACGAACTAACGAATCTTCCCGGAAAAGGTTCCTCTAATCACTGCCACAACGATTGCTACAACCATCAAGAATGAAACGCCTAATATCGTCGGAACAAGCCAGGCAGGACGAGCCACGGGAGATAAATCAGTTTGTGTTGGTTCCGAAGTTGAATCCTCAACAGAAGCATTTGGGGCTTGAGTTGGAGTGGACATAGGTTCAACACTACTGCTCTGAATCCTCGTATTCACTGACATGATCTGGTCTGCAAAAACAGCTGCAAAATCCCCAACGAGTTCATTTACTAATAGATCGTTGGTTAAAGCATTTTGTGCAAACCCAATTCCTGGTTGTGAGTTTCCCATCACGAGCAATATTGTCTTTTCCGCGTTCCAGGGTGATTCAAACAACTCAATATAACCAACGCTAGTATCCTCCAAAACAGAGAAATTTACAGGCATTTTTGGTTGATTTACTTGATCAGAACCCTCCGGAAAAGATGCTGGAAGATAACCATTCAGTTCTGAAATCTGAGGCAAGGTAGTTGCTGTACCCAAAAAGATTACATTCTTATTCTTATCAACTATGTCATCCTCAGATAGCTCATCAGCATAATATACGTTAAAATTCGCCAAGGAGATTTTTTCTTTGTTTCCTAAATAATAGGCCAAATTAGCCGCACTTTGAATTACAGTTAAACTATTTCTTGGAAGTACGAAAACCAAATCATCCAATTGACGATTCCCTAACAACATTTGAGGATAATTATCTAAATCCATTCGTTCGCCAATCTCAGTTTGTTGGTCTGAAACCGGTAAATGAATCGTGGATTCTTCACTCAAAGTTACCCAGCTTGTCTCTAATTCATTCGAAAAACAAGCATCATATGGGATAAGAGAAGAAATAATCTCTAAGCGGTTTTCACCACGACGAATGAAGTTAGGCAAAAATTCTATTTTTTCCGTTATCACCGAACTATCTTCAGCAGAGAAACCCAGCGTGCCAACCACCTCATCATTCAACAATAGCATCACACCTGATCTATCAAAATCCAATAAATTCGATCGGGTCGAAATAATTTCAAAATAGGCTCCCTCGGATTTTGCTTGTTCAGCTGTTGCATAAAAGGTAATATCGTAATAAACATCTCCATAGACACCAATCGAGCTAGTTTCAAAACCAAGAGAAGCCAAAGTTTGATCTTCAACCGGTTGTTGGATAATCTCAGTTGGGTTTATTTGATCCACGAGGGATAGATTTGAGATTCCACTCACAACAATTTTTCCTGAGCTGACAGCTTTCGCTGCTTTTATCACAGCTTCATCTGTATTTCCGCCAACCAGCATGATCAATTTTAATGGATTCCAAGGAGAAACAATCGACTGAATAACACCATTCTCATTTAAATTATCATCAAGGTCAAATTTTCCATCCACTAATGAAACTGGGAGTTCTAAATTCTGGAATTGTCCGAAATTTTCAGAGACACCAACAAAAATTAGGTGGTTATTGTTCAACATATCTTGGCTAAGATCACTATTTCGGAATGTTTCAACCTTGCTCTGTCCATTTGTTATCGAGCCTAACCCAGCGGCCACCGCTAACCCTGCCTCTACCTCCATTGCACTTGGGTTATCAGGAAGGACAATAAGCACTTCTCCAGGCACAATCGAATCTGGCAAATAAAATGGGCTCGGGAATTTTGTTAAATCATTGTCTGGCTCTTTGATATCATAAACAAATTTAATAAATGAGTCAGATTCAATCATGACAACAGATTGCATGTCCTCAAAATTATCACAATGCATACTTGCATCTAAAAAGAAACGCAAATGGTGACGACCATCCTCGTCCTCTGGTTCTAATGCCTCAACAGGAAAAACAAGATTAATCGTTTGTGGTTCGGTATTTTCTAGAAGAACATTTTCCACTTGAACATTATTGTAACGAACTAGTACAGTACCCCCTACCCAATTTGATTCATTGGAACGAGAAACACCAGCCCCACCCAATGTGTAGGATAACTTAAGTTGCAAATAAGTTCCGGGTAATAATTTCCATGAATCTGGAATGCTGAAAAGGATATCAATTACATCATATGGACCAACCATAAAACTCTCAGTATAACCAAGTTCTGCTAAAGTAAATACATCTGGGTCGGCCAAAATTCCTGTGGCGTCATCTGCTGTGGTTGGAGTCGGTTCAACGTCGGTTTGAGCAGAACCTACTAAGGTAGATGTGCCAACCATAAGGATAATCAGGGTTAAAAATACCAAATAAGAGATAAATTTTCTCATCATGTAATCCTTTCTAGTGGTGCAATGGTTCCACATAAACAACTGTATCCCCTTGAATAGCAGATGCTTTTTCAGTGGCACGCGTTGTTTCCCGAACTAAATGTTCTGCTGACAATTTATTTTGGTTAGAAGAAATCCCAACACAAGGATCAGGATTAATGACCATGTCTCCAGAATCCGCAAATTCTAGAGTTCCGCTTAGAATTTTCTGGAGCCTCCGAAAAGTATTTTCTGCTGCGCTCCCAGGCGTCGCTGGAAGCATCACTGCTAACTGAGTATCATCCCATTTACCAACCAAATCCCGACCACGCAGTTCCTCTCGAACTATTTGAGTAAGGTGCTGAAGGCCCCGGTTGATCATAGCTTTTGGAAAGACATCCTTGACTTCATCAATTCCCCTAAAATTTAATATCCCCATTGATAGAACTGCCTCTGGATGTTGTTCGATTTCTTCTGCTAATCGTTTTTCAAAATAATCTTTTGTATATGCTGTTGTTACATTGTCCACAATTGCTCTCAACCGCATACTCTCAACGGTATTTACCAATTGATCCCGAAGGAATGCCAAACCAACACCTATGATGGCACCTGCCACCAAGGCGAGGATTACATTTTGCAAAGGTCTCGGT
>JARROY010000037.1:15694-17411 GCA_037383445.1 Anaerolineales bacterium
TTATAACAGTTTCGTAATCATCCAATTCATTTGGATTTAATGCCGAAATATCCGGATGGGCATTATAGATTGATGGTGTATCCAAAACTTCTTTATACGTATTGATTATTGATCTGCGATCTAAGGTATCTAAACTTGAGACCACATCCCAGGTATCTGTGAAAAGCGATGAATTTGGGCTGACCACAAATCTTGCAGTAGTCTCGTATTGAGGGGTCATTAAAAAAGAAACTATAAGAGAGGTATTTACAGATGCTAAAATGACCAACAATATGATCCACCAACCTCTCTGAATAATGCGCAAGTAATATTTCATTTCCATAATGGTTCTCCTCCTAAGGAGTAATTATGTTGAAAAATGTTAAAAATAACTACCCAATTAATATAACTTATTGTATCAAAATTGCTTCAACAATACATTGCAGTTATATACTTATTAATTCACAAAAAAATAATTTGAGTCTTACCAATAAATTTGATAAGGTTATTTTATACTACCCCCTAAAATAATCAAAATATATTTAAAGATTAAAAATATTTGCTAACCGATGGGTTGGTTTCAATTATGAAATTCTTAAAACGCTTACGAGTTATTAACCTCAAAAGATGACAATGGATATAATCCGTTTACACTATCTACATCAATAGCTAATTTGATCGGTTTACCTGTCCTCATATTTAATATTGATATCAAAACCTGATATGTACCTGATTTCAAATCCTCCGGCAACTTAATAGATTTTTCAATTAGATAACTTGGAATATTCCCTGAATCTCCTGAAGGCAACCAATCCGTAAGGTTATCCAATATTTCATATTCAATTAGTCGACCGGAGGTTTCATGCAGCAGATAAAGATGCAATGAAAAAACTTGCCCCATTTTTGGATAATTTGGTGCATTTCCAACATTTAACCAATTCATAGAAACAAAAAACTGTCCACCCGATTCAACGACCTTTGAATGTTTGATGTGTGATAAAAAATATCTATATCCAATTATATTTGTTATCTTAACAATTTCTTGTTGGTCAATATTCTCCAAGTTAGCATTGTGAATGATACTGCCGTGAGCTTCAGTTATGAGTTTATACGCTGAACTTAAAACAAATTGGTCCTCTTGGCAGGTTTCAAATACCACAGGCGCTTTCATCCAAATTTGATTCAGCTCTTTACCAAAATTTGAAAGAATATTCTCACTACTCGGACGCCCAAGACAATCGTGCCTGAACCCAATTTCTGAGTTTTTCAAATACACATATTGCGATGATTGAATAATTCCCGCAAAAGGCATTACAAGTTGAGTTTTCTGAAAACCGGGATAATTGTAATCAACCAAATAGGTATTGAAATCACGGTCACGACAAACATGGCCGTTATAATTCCCACCAATAAATATATCAGCCAACCTTCGTCTAGCTTGGCTATCAATATTCGACATTGATTCAGGTCCGGCTATGCCTTTCTCGTATTGATCTTCCCACACTTCATCCCAAATCGTTTGATCATCCCGCCAGCTCCATTCGTTAAAATCGCCATAACCCGATATATCGATAAATGCGATATTTGAATTTCCATCATATCGCTCTACCAATTTCTCTACAAACCTTCCCCATTCTTCTTGATATACGCAATTACTGTAATCTGGTTCGGGTTCGTGGTGCCGAGTGCCGGTGCGCGATCTGCGCCCGCCGACACCGTGCCATGGGCCAGGGTAGGG
>JARROY010000038.1:0-10158 GCA_037383445.1 Anaerolineales bacterium
GATGCTGCGAATCAATTTCAGGAATGTGGATAAAGTCGGCTCCCGCCGGTAGAGCGTTGACGTCCCCCCGTCCGGCGATAACTGCGGACGAATATCCCGCCTGGATAAATTCGGTCAAATGTGCCAGCATCACCGCCTCTACCCCCCCGATAACCGGCGGGGCTGAATAGTGAAGAATGGCAATCCTAATCTTGTTCATAATTATTTCTTCAATATAAGTGAGTCAACAGCCTCTAGTTGTTTTGAGAACCAATCCCGGATATCTTCATGGGTAATCATCCAGCGCAGATTTGCGGCCATACTTTGACGTCTGGTGGGATCCATCGTTAGTGCCTGATGGATTGCTTCAGCAGTTGCGTAAACATCGCATGGGGAAATAATGATCGCTCCGGATTTGAGCTGCTCCTGCGCCCCGGTAAGTTCTGAAAGAATCAAAACCCCATCGCGTTGATTTACTACGGGACCTTCCTTGGCGACGAGGTTCATTCCATCTGCAATAGAATTTATCAGAAGCACATCGTAATACTTCAGGGCAGCAATTGCCCTAGGATAATTTTCCCCAACCATAATACGGATCGGTTCCCAGTTGTTGGTTCCATACAGGGCATTCACCTGCCCTGCCGCTGCCATCAATTCATCTAAGTAATCCTGATATTCTATAACATCCATGCGGGAGGGAACCAATAAGGCCAGGAATGAAACTTTTTCCCGATGTTCTGGATGGTGTTCAAGCATCTCACCAAAGGACTGAAACCCCCGGACAATATTTTTGCTTGGCTCAATTCTGTCTATACGCAATACCAACTGCCTATCACCAATCATTTCAGTGATCTCATGCTGATACGTCAGAACCTCTTGGGTATCTGCAAATTCAGTCAAAGAACTTACGTCAATTGAAATCGGGTAATTGCGGGCAAAGGTAGCATGATTCCGAAACCATACCCGCTGATGTTTATAATTGACACTTGCTCTTGGTAAAAATGACTGGCAGGTCCGCAGGAAATTAAGTGCATCGGCATTGGTTTGGAATCCGAGCAAATCAACTGCACATAATCCTTCAAGGATCATCTGGCGCATGGTAGGAGGTAGGATTCCCCAATATTCCGGACCAGGCCATGGAATATGGGTGAAGTGCAAGATTGTTGGTCGATCCTGTGGAGAAAGCGATTGACGAATAAATTTGGCAACTAAATATTGATGGTAATCCTGGAGCATTACAAGTGTAGGATCTGAAATAGTGGACAGTTCAGCCATAATCGCTTGCGCAAAAAGTTGATTAACGGTCACATAGCCTTCTTGCCAGGCTTGCCAGGTCTGGCGGTTGATGACGGGCGCATAAGGGAGATTCCACATTGAGTGCTGGAGAAACCAGAGCAGAGGGTTGGAGATTACGTTGTAATACCCCTGATAAGCGTCTTCGCTGGGAGAAACGAATTTTATTTTGATCTCATCCCCCGATTCTGAGATTGATATTGTACCTTCACCAAAATTACGGTCTTCATCTGTTATGGCACACGAAATCCAGATTGCATCGATATTTCTGACAACCCCTGTCAGGGCTGTTACCAGCCCACCGCTGCCGCGTTGGACAACGATTTCCCCCTCTGAGTTTTTGCTAAAAGTAACCGGTCCACGATTCGAAGAAATGATCACCGATTTTTTAGGCAGGGTGCTCTCTTCGTTAGACTTTAACATGCCTCACTCCTTTGCCATGGGATTACTCACTCACAGGCAAATCTGGATCAGGTGGTAAATCCGTATGGCTGGCAGCGATTGCCAGGTCAATAAAAACTGCCGCGGTCCAGCCGAATGATTCTGCTGCCCGCTCAGGTGGAATGCCGTTTTCAGAATTATAGTACTCAAAAATACCGGGTTGAGATTTGATTAAATCCAAAGTTTTTTCACGCAGCTCATCTGCCAGCTGGTGCTCCCCTACTTGTTTTAATGCCTCAATAAAGAAATAATTGATATTCACCCAAACAGGACCACGCCACATGGTGTTGGGATCAAAGTGAGGGTCATTAAATGCTACTGACGGCAGCCTGAACTCACCCCAGAACTCTTCCGGAGATGTAAGGTGACCAATTATCCTTGAACGAATTTCATCGGGCAGCTGCCCAGTCCAAATTGGATAGAGGTTGAAAGGTGTCAGGACGGGAACGGGTTCATTATTCAACATAGCCTGAAAAACACCCTTGTCCTCGTCCCATAAATCCTCGATCATGCGTCTTACAATTGCGGTAGATCTTCTGCGCCACATCGCGGCTTCAGCTTCCATCCCAAGGATTTCAGCAATCATCGCCAATGAACCCATTTGAACACATAAATACGTGTTCAGATCCGGCGATTCGACGGGCATGCCATAATCCCACAACGGGTTATCATCCAAGCCAGAAGAGTACGGGTGGTTGTATTGCGCCAACCCATCCACATCATCATCGTTCATGCTGAACCACCAGGCATTCCAGCGAACCAAAGGGATATAAACTTCTCTTAGAAAGTCAAGGTCTGGAGAAGTTTCATGCAATTTGAGCGCCGCCCAGGCCAAGATGGGGGGTTTCGTCACCTCAGCCTTGATCGGATGCTCAATTTCTGCAATCACGCCCTCGTCATAGACAGCATCCGGCAGCATCCCATCCGGCAGCTGGCATTCCAGCATAACCCGAATCTGGTTTCGGGCTAATTCTGCATCGATATGCCGGAACGCCAAGGCGTGCATGGCACTATCCCACAGCCATAAACCCACATAATTGACCATTGATGGCATCATGGCTTCATAATAGATTCTGCCCAGTGGTTTGACCAAATTATTGGCCATAATCCACCAGGCATAGGAATAGGTGAGCGCGTAGGGTTCAATGACCGGAGGAACTCGGTTGAACCAATCCTTCCAGCGTTTTTCGGATGCATCACAAAGCGTTGAAAATGGCGCGATCTCATATTGGCGTTCAAGTTCATTGGCAATTTCCAGGATGATCGCCGTATCATCTCCCGCATTAATTGTCAGGGTAACCATATACCCCCCACGCTCGGGAATGATCTCATTCAGATGAATTTCACCATTGGTGGCATAGGCCAAGTTTCGAATCGACTTAAATTCCCCTCCCTGGTCGGTCTTCTTCCAAAACTGCGGCGAAACATGAAACCTGATTCCGCAAACCTTATTGGGGGGTAACCCAACGGCTATTTTTTGGTTATCCGCAAAAGTAACCCCAAAATCACCGATTTTAGTTGAAAAGTAGATGGCATAAGGATAGGAAGTGATCTCGTAATCAAGCGTATTACCGCTCTCATCAATAAAACAGAGATGTTGAATTAAAGGGGGGCGTTTCAGATAAGCTTCAATATGGTGCTCAATGGTGATGAGCCTTTCGGCCAATCGAACATATAGACATGGTTCGGTCTTCGATAACAAAAGCATCAATCTGGAACCACGATCACTGAAAGGGACCTCGGAAAAATCGATCTGGTTTCGTAAGAGGTTTACACTCGGGCTGACTAAGTTATGTTCCACAATAAAACTCTTTCGTTGATTGGATCAAACCCTAGGGTCGATCAAGGTTGGACGGAAGTGGAAGGCTCGATTTTTGCCGCAAACCAGATGAGGAAATTTTCAATGATTGGGATTATTCATCCGGCGGGGTGAAAAAGGGCTCTCGCTTTCGGATTAAGTATATCAAATGCTCCCTCTCTTTTATAGTTTTTGCTTCCTCAAGGCGTTTCTTTAACTTTTTTAGTTTTTTCTTCCTCTTTCTTCTCCGCCGGAGTTCCTTCTGCCTTATTCTGGGCATGCTAGTTTCCTTTGGTTTTATACTTCTTTAAATAGGGTGCCAGACGCCGGATAGTTTTACGATCTTTCGCCACAGAAACCTCACTCATTCGGGTAAACAGCCGTTTTGAGCGCTTCGATTTCCTTCGCCGGAAGTGCCCTTGCCGTCCTTTGGTGCGCACAATTTTTCCACTCCCAGTTATCCGGAAACGCTTGGCTGTGGCTTTATGTGTCTTCAGTTTATACTTTTTCTTTTTCTTTCCCACAATTTATTACCTAATTCAACGTCTCCGTACTAATATCATACGCTTCCACTGGGTTTATCAGCGCTTTTCTGCTCAACCCTATCCGTCCATTTTCTGGATCAACATCAAGGACCTTAACTTCAATTTTGTCCCCTAAACTGAGCACCTCAGAGGGATGCTCTCGCCTGATCCATCCAAGTTCAGAGATGTGCAGTAATCCATCCACACCAAATAGGTCAACAAATGCCCCAAATTCAACCAAATTGACGACAATTCCATTCCGAATATCACCAGGCTGCAACTCCTGATACATTTTCTGCTTAATCTCATCCTGATTTTCTCTGGCAGAGAAAATCAACCTGTCAGCCTTAGACTTTACTTCAATCACGCTCATGTAAACTCTTTCACCAATCAGGTTTGATTTTATTTTTTCGGCTATTTCCCGATTGGATGCCCTGGCAACCGTTGACATTAACGAGGCGGGAAGAAATCCCTCAAGATTGCCAAACTTAACCAGCAAGCCGCCTTTATTATGGTCAACGATTCTTAATTGAATAATTTCTTTACTTTCCAACAGCTGCTCTGCGCGATTCCAATCCTGCTTTTCAATCCCACGCTGCAGTGAGACTGTCGGTTTCTGCATCATGGTAGGCGGCTGCATTATATAGACCGGCACCATATCCCCTTCAGTTAAGTCTTCCAAGATGGACTCATCAGTATTTTTTAACTCTCGAACTGGAACAACCGCATCTGTTTTTGCACCCAAGTCCACCAAGATGCGGTCATGCTCAATCTGCATAATTTCGGCATCCATAAATTGGCCGCGTCTAGGGCGGTTGTAATCGTATTCGTCCAGCAATTTGCTCATGCTCTTATTCTTCATTGTGTCAGATAATTTATTTATGGTCATATATTTCTCCTTTTTTACTTATCGTTTATTTCTTAAATTTGGGTAATAATTTCCCGAAATTTGGTAGATGCCTCTTCTTGAGGGATCTCGTAACAGATGGCATATTCACGAATGAAGCGTTCCTGGATTTTCTCTACCGCATCTTTTTCTGTATTGTTGAATTTTTTCTCGTGTCGAAGCGCTAACAAATCTCTCAGCAATTTCGCCATCTTTTGAAACGATCCACTTAAGAACACTTTTCTGATCCGTGCATTGCGAGTTTTGTAATTCTTATTCATTTTCTGGGGCTTAGACTTTAGAGTTCTAATCGCCCGTCTCAATTTCCTTTTGTTCACCACCCGCCGGATGCGCGGGTTATCAGATTTTTTTACCGGCACCCAATACACACTATCCTTGGTTCTTACCCGGAAAGTTCGAACCTTCTCTCCGTGGATAGGTCTTTCCTCGATCTTTTTAATTTGCCCAACTCCATAAAAGTTATGCACAATCCAATCTCCAACAGAATAAATTGCTTCTACAGTCATTAAATCCTCCATTTATTAAATTTTTTTCGGCATACAGGCTCAAAAAGTCAGCATTAATAAAAAATCAAACCCCACGTTTTTAAGTCTGAGTAAAGATTCAACTAGGCGATTACTGCTGACAAGGTGATCTGCTTCCAATTAGTTTTAGCCAAGAACGTAGGGGCTTTCTAAAACCATTTGCTTGTTCAAATTCAAGTTTAGGGTTTCCGCGCCAGAGTTGATGTTATTCACCCATGAGGTAGGCAGCATGATCGTTTCATCAAAACCCTCTACAACGACATACCGGATAACCCAATGATCTGCATCGATAACGAGATCTTTGACATTCCCCATTTCTGTATCCTTGGCATCTACGCGATACCCTTTTACATCATCGGAGTAACTTAGAGTATTGGCATTGTTCGTGCCATCAAGGTTGGTAACCTCATTCTTTTTATGCTGCCTAAACACGGCACTAATAGCAAAAGGATCCAGCCAGGGTATTGCTTTTGGATATTTTCCAATCCGCCAGTAATTAATCGGATGTTCAGAATATTTTCTCATTTGAATACTCTTATGGACATCACTTTGCAGCTTTTCGACATCCTCGTGATTGAGGTCCACATGAATAATCTCATGCAAATTATCTGGGGTTCCCAGAACCTCAATAGGAAGATAAAGCTCTTTGTTAATGGGCCAAATCCCACGACTTACTGTCAGATATTCAAGCATCCAGGTTTTGGGATGAAACAAAAATCCACTGATCTTACCGATTGATTCATCCCTTCCCTGGACCTTAAATCCTGAAAGGTCATTTGTGGAGAATAACAGCATTTAACTCCTTTCTTTTTATTATGAGAGCAGTTCAACAACCCTTCTGCAAAGGTATCGGGTATCAAAGGGTTTGTAGATGACTTCTTTAGGCTTGATTTTTGAACGAAGTTCATCACCTAAACGATTTGAGCGCAAAAGAACAACAGCAGCACCATCCTGATGCCTTAAAGCCTCAACAATGTTCAATTGAGGACGTTCGTCCTCGATATCGAGAATCACCAGGTCTGGCGACTTTAGACGGCATAATTCAATTGCTTCGTTTGCCTTATTACTTGACAGGACAGATATACCAAGATTCTTAATTGAGTGAAGCATCACTTTGCGAAGCTGTGGGTCATCTTCAACAATTAAGATAAGCAGGTCCTGACTGTTATTTGAGACAGCTTCCATATTGCCTGCTCTCTTTCAAAATTATTTAGTTTCGCAACTGTACTATACAGGGGGAATATTGAGATTTTCTTTCAATTTTTTAGTGATTCTCTCAAAACTATCACAAGCAGCAAATTTCAGGGCAAGAATACATAACCAACCCCCCAGCGTGTGACAAGGAAAACAGGGTTCTCAGGGTCAGATTCGATCTTTTTTCTCAACCGGCTGATATGAACCGAAAGGGCATGACGGGTCCCGCCCGATCCATCTTTCCAAATCTTATCGATCAGCTGTTCGTATTTCAGTGTCCTCCGCTGGTTTTGGGAAAAATACTCTAACAATTCGAATTCGGTTGCCGTGAGCTGCAGTTTTTTTCCGCTTTTCCAAACCTCACGCGTATCATAATCGATAACAAGTCCTTTCTTACTGAACCTGTTTTCGGGCCGACTGGTTTTAAGTGTTTCACCGCGACGCAGGACTGCCCGGATCCGTGCCAATAATTCATCCCCCAGAAATGGCTTCACCAGGTAATCATCCGCACCCGCATCGAGTGCAGAAATAGCATCTTCTTGGGCACTGCGTGAGGTAACCATCAAGATCGGTACTTCAGACCATCTGCGAATTTGCCTGCAGACAGAGATACCCTCAATATCTGGCAGAATCCAATCCAACAAAATTAAATCCGGAGAAGATACCTGGCTGATCTCAAGGGCTGTTCTTCCATCAGGTGCAAATTCCAGATCAAATTCGTCTTCTGGCAGGATCGCTCGGTACAAGGTCTGAAAATCGGGTTGGTCATCGACGACCAATACTCGAACTAGATCATCTTTATAAGGTACTGCTGCGGATTCAGGTTGTTCAAGATCTTTTTCTGTAGATTGTTTTTGGGGCATCTGCAGTAATATCGGCAGGGAAATTGTGAATCTACTGCCATTCCTCTTCCCGGGAGCTGGGCTTTTTAGGCTGATTTGACCTCCATGATCTTCAACAATTTTCTTCGCAATAAAAAGGCCCAAACCGGAACCAGCTTTATCAGATTCGCCACGCTCAAATTTTTGGAAAATTATTTTCTGCAGTTCTCGAGAGATGCCTGGGCCATAATCTTCCACAAAAATATCGAGATGTGTTTCTTTCTCTTCACAACCGATTAATATCCCTTGTGGTGTAGTGGCATATTGAGCAGCATTTTCAATCAAGTTTATTAATACTTCTTCAATCCTGGCAGGGTCTACCCGCACTTTAGGTAAATTTTCAGGCACCTGTAAGTCTACCGGCATATTCTCCAGCACACTGGCGGAGCGCTCAATCGCCTGTTTCACCAACTGATCTGGCCGAACTGCCCGGGGGCGTAAGCCAAGCCGGCCAGTCTCAACCCTGGTAAGGGCCAGATTGCGATCGACTTGATTAATCAGATCATCCGTGCTTTGGTTGATCGCTTCTAAAAACTCCCGAACCATATCCGGTCCCCACGATTGATAATTGCCTAACAAAGCTGTTGCGTGGCCTTTCAGAGTAGCCAGTGGAGATCGAATATCATGGGATAAGATCGAAAGTAAATCTAATTTCCATGCGGCTTGCTCTCGCAAAGAGGTAATATCCTGCAGCAATCCCCCCCATCCGAGAGGCATGCCGTTATCATCTCGGACCGGAAATAAAGACAGTTCATAATGAAAAACCGCTTCATCAACATGGTGCTCAAATTCCAGAACTGGTTTCTCTGTGATATTTAATATCGCGGTACTCAAAGATTGCTGCAGCACTTCCGGTTCGCTGGCTTTGGATATAAGCAGGTTAATGATATGCTGATCTTGTGTGCCGATAAGATCATCCTGATTCACCCCCAGAATATTGGATACCGCCAAATTGGCTTCCGTAATCTTACCTGAATTATCAATCAGGAACAAGCCGGCAGTTACGTTATCGATAAGCGAAAACATGCGGGCATGTTCCCGTTTTAGGGCGTTTTGCAGCTGTTTTTGTTTAGAAATATCTGTAAAAGAAAATTCAAACAGGCTTTGATGCTCTTCATTTAACATACGGCCTGAAGCAAAAACATGAAAGCTGCGCTCTTCATTATCCAGTAGAGAGACCTCGTGGCGGCGAACTGCACTTCTGGTGGTTAACAAGTTAATAAACTCAGCTGCATCTTCAGAATTTAAAAATAATTCTGA
Source organism: Anaerolineales bacterium (assembly GCA_037383445.1). Lineage (GTDB taxonomy): Bacteria > Chloroflexota > Anaerolineae > Anaerolineales > UBA11579 > UBA11579. Next base: position 8,802 of record JARROY010000038.1, read on the forward strand.
GAATTTAATATCCCCCGAATCAAGCTTTTCATCAGAAATACCCAATTGGGTGCTGAATGCCCGGTTATGGGTCAGACAAATACCTGTATTTTTATTAACAACAGCCGTTGCAGAGGGAGAAAGTTCAAAGAGGTCAAGGATAAGTTTGATGCGATCGATATTTTTTGAGGACTCGGGCATAGGACTCCAGATTCACGAGAAGATAACAGTAACTCCCCTCGATTCTAGCAGGCTGCAGGACGATCGTCAACCCGATTGAGATAATTTCGAGAGAATTGGGCCTGCCGACTGAAACTTTCTAAATCTTTCCTATCTATACTAATAATTAATGATATGAAATAACCGAATAGGCTGAACGTATGATTGAAACTTATTCAAAATACCAGTCTATTGAAAGGAGAACCATGAGATTTAATTTTGGAACAGACATTTTAAACTCAAGCGGAGAAAAAGTAGCCGAATTGCATCAGATCGTCATCGATCCGGTAACCGACCAGGTTACGGCATTGATTGCAAAGAAAGGTTTCTTACTACCCAACGATAAGGTCATTCCAATCAGCCTGGTGATGAATTCAACAGATGAATACATCAAGTTGTATGATTTCGAAGGCAGCTATGATGATCTTGACGATTACACACAAGTTCATTATGTCAGAGCAGAAGAAAATCGCAAAAACACTCTAACCGATAGCCAAGGGATAACCAAACCGCCTCTGATTGCCTACCCGCCATCGGGATTGTCAGGAATCGGTTATATTCCTGTGGTTAATTATCCCAACCAGACAAAAACTGAGGTTGTCAAAAATATCCCGCAAGAGAATGTAGATATTCCCGAGGATGCTCGAGTCATTGGAATGAACGGAAAGCATGTCGGCAACGTAGAAGAGGTGATCGTTAACCCTCAATCTGATAGAGTAACGCATTTCGTCATCTCCAAAGGCTTGCTCTTCAACGAAGAAAAACTCATCCCATCTACCTGGGTAAGTGGATTTGACAGCGACCGGTTGAAGCTGGTTGTCAATTCAAAAATAATTGAGCAATTACCTGAATATCAAAGGTAATCGTTCGAGATCTTACAAACCCTGTAGTAATTCTGTAAACTGAATGTCTACTGGGTTTAACCTGGAGTGTACATTGAAAACACTGACAGGTACACCTTACTAAACTACAATCCCGCTAAAGAGAGTAAACCTTTAGTCGGCAACCAATGTCAGGAGGACATTACAAATGGAAACTAAAAAAGAAATTTATCAGCATAAAGTAGAAGCAAAAATTGACCAGGTAAACGCCAAAATCGATTCTTATCTAGCTAAATTCGATGAGACCAAGGCAGACACCAAGTTGGAAATTAAAAATC
>JARROY010000039.1:0-9897 GCA_037383445.1 Anaerolineales bacterium
GGTTAAGGCCGTTCTCGCATTAGAGTCAACTCTTTTATGCAGTCAAAAGGAGGTGGTGGAGCATTCATTTACAAAAATATTCTTACTTTCTCAACATGGAACTTATACGAGTTCCCACTATGTCATATATCCAACTAAGGAGGATCAAGTATGCGTAAATTTACATATATCCTGATGGCTCTATTGATCGCTATCACGCTTCTTCTGGCTTCTTGCCAACCGGAACCGGCACCAGAACCAACAGAAGCACCAGCGGTAGAAGAACCTACAGAAGCGCCAGCGGCAGAAGAACCCACGGAAGCGCCAGCAGCAGAAGCGCCCACAGAAGAGGTGATGCTCCAAGAAGGGTGCAATGAAGACCTGACTGGTGAAACCTTCACCTTTTACTCCCAAGCTGGCCTGACTGGAGCTCTTTCGACGATCTTAGGCACTTCTTTCGTGAATGCCCTCAACGATGCCATCGCCGAAGTTAATGCCACAGGAGGCGTTTGCGGTGCTGAGGTTGTCTTGGATCTGGTCGATACCCAATACGAGGCTGAGCAGGAAATCTCAACCTACCAAATCTCTCGCCAGGCAGATCCCGCGCCGCTGTCCATTTCTACCTACGGCAGCGCTGCCAGTATCGCCCTGCACGAGATGGTGATCGAGGATAAGATTACCAATTTCGCGGCTGGATTGAACGCCGAAGCTTTCTATATCCCGCGCAATGGCTATACTGTTGGTGTCGCCCCAATCTATTCCGATCAATTTGCGGGCTTTTTGAAATGGCTCAGTGATAATTGGGACGATGTCAAACCCGAGGGCGCCGGTGATGAGATTGTCGTTGGCGTGATCGGCTGGGAAGGTCCCTTCGGTGCTGGTGCAACCACACCAGAAGCGCTGGCTTATGCCGAATCGATCGGCGTTACTGTGCTGGAACTGGAAACCTTCGCCATTTCTGCAGAAGCAGATGTAGTTTCCCCATTGCAGAGTCTGGCCGTTCAGGGAGCGAATGTGGTCTATGTGCAGACCCTCGGTTTTGGCGCTGCACAGGTGATTGGTACGCTCCGCGCCTTGGAGATGTGGGACACGGTCGTGGTTGGAGGCTGTAACTGGGCGATCAACCAGGATGTCTTGAATGTTTTGGGTGAGAGCGCACCGGCCATGAATGGTTTCTATGGCGTCTTCCCCTGGCTGTGGTGGAACGACACCGACAACTCGGGTGTCCAAATGGCCACCGCGGCCTTCGAAGCCGGTGGTTACCCTGAAACTGACAAGGGAGTCAGCTACCTGACGAGCTATGCGGGCGTTTTTGCCTGGGCTGATATCATCCGGCATGCGGTTAACACCTATGGCTCCGAGAATCTCGATGGCGAGCACTTTATGATGGCATTCCAAGACCTGGGCCAAGTCTCAGCGCTCGGAATCTTTACATACGATGTTCGCGGCGAGAATCGCTCACCGCGCGAGGCGCAAATCCGGCAGGTGCAACTGGTGGATGGAAAGATGGACTTCGTCGTAATTGAAGACTTCTTTGAACTACCTGACACCCGTCCGCCAGCCCCGTAACCATATCATCTATACCCAAAGGGGTAGGCCATTGGCCTACCCCTAGCATACTTAACTACAGCAGGCAGGTGTTTTATGCTGAAAATTAACAACATCGAAGTCATCTACAGCAACGTAATCCTGGTTTTACGTGGTGTTTCTATCGAGATCAAAGAGGGACAAGTCGTGACCCTTTTGGGTGCGAATGGCGCTGGTAAGACCACCACGCTGGAAGCGATATCCGGCCTGCTGCACACGCAAGAAGGGGAAATCACCCGCGGCAGTATCGAGTTCAATGGGGAACGAATCGATACGCTGCGCCCTGATGAGATTGTGCGTCTCGGAATTGTGCAGGTGCTTGAGGGGCATCGGGTCTTCGAACACCTTACTGTGGAAGAGAATTTATTAATCGGGGCATTGCCGCGGCCCAACGGTCCTGAAATTCGCCAGGACATCGAACGCGTGTATCATTATTTTCCACGTCTAAAAGACCTGCGCAACAATACCAGCGGATATCTCTCCGGTGGAGAGAAGCAAATGCTGGTCATCGGCCGCGGGCTGATGGCGCGGCCTAAACTGATGCTCCTCGACGAACCATCCCTCGGTTTGGCCCCGCTGCTGGTCGAGGAGATTTTCCGCGTGGTGCGCCAGTTCAATCAGGAAGAAGGCGTCACCGTCCTTTTGGTGGAGCAAAATGCACATCATGCTCTCAATGTTGCCACCTATGGTTACGTGATGGAGAATGGGCGCGTGGTGCTGGATGGGACCTCGGAACAACTTGCCGGAAATGAAGATATCAAAGAATTTTATCTGGGGCTGACTCAGGTCGGAGAACGGAAAAGCTACCGGGATGTGAAGCATTATAAACGCCGTAAGCGTTGGTTAGGATAGTTCGCAGGTAAGCAGTTAGGAGAAGGAATATGGGGCTACAAGATTACAGCATTTATGATTTTATTCAATATAACGCCTCCAACGCGGGTACCGCTCCGGCAGTCATCGGGACAGAAAAGAGCCTGACCCAGGCACAATTTCTCGAGCGCGTGGATCAATTGGCAGCCGGTCTCAGTGGTCACGGCATTACCAAAGGGGACCGGATTTGCATTCTGGCTCAAAATTCAATTGAATATTTGGAACTGTATGGCGCCTGTGCTAAAACCGGAGCGGTTGCCTACCCGATCAACTGGCGGCTGTCGGCGGAAGAAGTACGGGTGGTGTTAAACTTAGCCGATCCAAAGATGCTGGTGGTGGGTATAGAGCACCTTCCCCAGCTGGCAGAAAGCGAAACCAGTGGGATCCCACTTCGGGCGGTGATCGGTCCAGGTGCCGCTGAGGACTTTGTTGCTTTTAATCATCTCTACCTATCTTCCATCAGTGAACGAGCCGATGTAAACAGTGACGATCCTTTCGCCGTGATTTCAACAGCGGCTGTGGCGGGTACCCCGCGCGGGGCAGTCCTGACGCACGCTAATTTCATCACGGCCGGTTTTTTACTCATCAAGGCCTTAGGCTTAAATGCACGCGACTGCCACCTGGCAGTGCTGCCTCTTTTTCACATCACCGGGCTTGGCCTGGCAATGGGAATGATCCAGGCCGGCGGAAAAAATGTGATTCTCGATACCTTTGACCCAGTCAAAGCCGTCCAGATGATGGATGAGCATCAGGTGAGCCTGATCGCTGATTTTCCACCGGTGCTATCTGCCTTGTTGGACGCTCGCCAGGCTGCCGGCGCGAAGTGGGAGACCCTTAAATATGTAGTGGGACTGGATGCGCCGGATGTCATCCAGCGTTTATACGCCGAAAGCAGCGCTAAATTCTGGACAGGGTTTGGTCAGTCGGAAACCACCGGTACCGTTACCCTTGTGCGGGTGGATACCAAACCGGGATCGGTTGGTAAGCCGCTGCCCCTGATCCGGGTGCGCTGTGTGGATGAATTGGGGAAGGATGTGCCTGCCGGCGAAGTCGGTGAGATTGCAGTCCGAGGGCCGGTTGTCTTTGCAGGCTATTGGAACGACCCCGATGCAACCGCTTACACCTTCCGCCATGGCTGGCATCACACTGGCGACTTGGGCAAGTTCGATGACGAAGGGTTTTTGTATTACGCTGGCCGGAAACCGGAAAAAGAGCTGATTAAATCAGGCGGCGAGAACGTCTATCCAGCAGAGGTTGAGCAGGTGCTGAACGATTTGCCGGAGGTGGCAGCCGCCTGTGTGATTGGCGTCCCAGATGAGAAGTGGGGGGAGGCGGTCAAAGCGGTCATCGAATTAACGCCGGGTACCTCTATCACAGCCGAGCAGGTGCGCGATGCAGTTGCGGAACGGATTGCTTCCTATAAAAAGCCGCGCTATATGGACTTTGTCGACAGCTTGCCCCGAACAGCCGACGGAAAAATTGACCGCGAAGCGGTTAAATCCACGCATGGAAGTGGATAGCAAGCCCCGAGGATTTTTGACCCTTAGGCAATCTTCAAACGCTGGTTATTGTGTTACGGGTGTTTTCTTGCGGCGATCTGAAGAGAACCACTTTGCGGTCAGGTTCTGCCACCATGATTTTTGAACGGGATTTTGATTTTCAACAATTTTCACGACTGCCGATGCCCAGGTCAGACCGGCTCCGAATGCGACAAAAGCCAACGTGTCCCCGATCTTGGCCCGACCTTCTTCGAAGGCCTCGCATAATGCGATGGGAATGGAAGCCGCGGAAGTGTTGCCGTATTTATGGATATTGACAAACACCTTTTCGGGCGGCAGTTTGGCGAAACGAGCAGCACTCTCGATGATACGCAAATTGGCTTGGTGAGGAATGAATAGATCGATATCTTCTGCTTCCACCCCTGCTTTTTTTAAGGCTTCGCGGAGTGCTCTCCCTAGTACCCGGGTGGCGAATTTGAAAACGGCCTGCCCGTTCATCTTAACACTGTGCAGACCCGCGTCCAGGTTTTCGTGGCTGGGCGGGTTGACCGCTCCACCGCCTGGGAGAATCAGGTCATGGCTGCCGGACCCGTCGGAGCCGAGAACAAAGGACAACACCCCCGAGGGAACGTCGGTAGCCTGCATCACTACCGCACCCGCGCCGTCACCGAACAGGACACATGTCTCACGGTCATTCCAATTGATAAACCGGCTGGTCAGCTCTGAACCGATCACCAGGATATTCTCGCAGGCGCCCGAGGAAATGAACTGTTGGGCAACAGCCAGCCCGTATACAAAACCGGTGCACCCATTCACCAGGGTGAAAGCGCCCACATTTTTCGCTCCTAAGCCGTCCTGCACCTGTGACGAAACCGGCGGGGTCAGGTAGTCGGGGCTGGAGGTGGCCACGATGATCAGGTCTAAATCTTTCGCATGCACGCCGGCCATATCCAGGGCATCTCTGGCAGCCGCGATGGATATTTGGGAGGTAGATTGGTCTTCTTCAGCGATATGTCTTTCCCGAATGCCTGTCCGTGCCACGATCCACTCATCGCTGGTGTCGATCGTTTTCGCCAAATCCGCGTTGGTGACCACGCGATCTGGCACAAACTTCCCCCATCCGATGATATTCCCGTACCGTTTCATGGGTATGTTCCTTACAAAATTAGACACAGAATTAAAGTTCCGAATTTTATCATATCTCAAGGAATTCTGGCGGCAGTACAGCCTGCAGGGTTCGATGGCGCAAAGAGGTTATTATGACAGATTTTTCAGATAAAACGGTCCTGGTAACAGGAGGAGGGTCCGGAATCGGCCGGGCGGCAGCGCAGGCTTTTGCCCGAGAGGGTGCCAATGTGCTGGTCTCGGATATCCGGGACAGCCAGGGGCAGGAAACGGTGCAGATGATCCGGGATGCTTCGGGAGAGGCGAGCTTTGTACACGCTGACGTAACCAAAAGGGACCAGGTTGCCTCGCTGGTTGAGAAGATTATCGACACCTATCAGCAGCTGGACATTGCAGTCAACAACGCCGGCTACCAGGGAGTCCGCGCTCGGACAGCGGAGTATCCTGAGGATGAATGGCGGCGGGTGATCGATGCAAACTTGTACGGTGTCTGGTACTGCATGACATTCGAGTTGAACCAGATGGTGAAACAGGGGCATGGGACGATTGTGAACCTGGCATCGGTGGCGGGTCTGGTTGGTTTTCCCTCCCACTCGGCTTACGCGGCCAGCAAACACGCCGTGGTTGGATTGACCAAAACAGCCGCACTTGAATACATTCGCAAAGGGATCCGCATCAATGCCGTCTGCCCCGGCTTTACGGATACTCCCATGGTACAGGGCCTAATGGAAGCAGATCCGGCTTATGGTCAGCGCTTGGTGAACCACATCCCGGCGCGCAGGTTGGGCACACCAGAGGAGGTTGCGGCGGCGATCTTGTATCTCTGCTCCGACCAGTCAGGCTTTGTTACCGGGCACTGTCTGGTGCTGGATGGCGGGGTAACCGCCGCATGACAATAATATAGAAAACGTTTTGCAGGAAAAAGATAGTTTTACAACGCTTATTGGAGAAAGGGAGAACCCATGAATACAATGTTTGAAAAACAGGTAGTGGTCATTACTGGTGCAGGGAGGGGGATTGGCGCGGCAGCCGCCAAAATGTTTGCTGAATCAGGGGCTCAGGTTGTGGTCAACGACCTGAACCCGGAACCTGCTGATGCAGTTGTAGCCGAAATCGAGCAGGCTGGCGGGGTGGCGATTGCCGTGCCGGGGGATGTGACCGCCCCAGACTTTCCAGAAGAATTGCTGAAGGCGGCGGTAGAGGCTTACGGAAAAATCAATATATTGGTCAACAATGCCGGGTATACCTGGGATGGGATGAGCCACAAAATGGCGGATGAGCAGTGGGAAGCCATCCTGGCCGTCCACCTCACGGCCCCGTTCCGAATGATCCGGGCGGCGGCTCAATATATGCGTGATCCAGCCAAAGAGGAAGTCAAAGCAGGCGGGCCAAAAGAACCGCGCTGCATCATCAACGTCTCTTCGACCTCGGGTCTGCACGGCAATATCGGCCAGGCGAACTACGCCGCGGCCAAAATGGGCGTCCTTGGGTTAACCAAGACGATTGCCAAAGAATGGGGCGCGTTTGGAATCAGATGCAACACGGTCGCCTTCGGCTTTACCGATACACGCCTGACCCGATCCAAAGACGGCGGCGAGTCGATCCGGGTGGGAGGGCAGGAGGTGGCGTTGGGCATCCCCGACAAAATCCGCCAGATGGCCCCGATGTTGATTCCCCTGGGCAGGGCGGCGACCCCCGAGGAAGCGGCCGGCGGGATACTGCTGCTGGCCTCTCCGTGGGCAGCTTACATCACTGGGCACACCCTGGAAGTAACCGGCGGGTCGGGAATATAGATTGATCTGAGGAAGATAACCAACTGCTGAGAAGGAGCAAATTATGAATATACAGCATCCAGTAAGTTTCAGTTTGACAGATGAGCAAAAGATGATCCAGAAACTGGCGCGTGATTTCGCCAGGAATGAGATCGCTCCGGTTGCTGAGGAGTACGACAAAAGCCAGGAATATCCCTGGCCGGTGGTCAGAAAGGCGCAGGAATTAGGGTTTACCATTCGAGATGTTCCTGAAGAATACGGGGGATTGGGGGTCAGTTTGCTCGAAGATTGCTTGATCAGTGAGGAATTGGCCTGGGGATGCGCCGGAATCAGCTCTGCGATTGGGGTAAGCAGCCTGGGGATTGCCCCGATCCTGATTGCTGGCAGCGATGAGCAAAAGGAGGAATACTTCGGCCGCCTGGTGGACGGCAAACTGGCCGCCTACTGCCTGACAGAACCTGAAGCTGGCTCCGATGTGGCCGGAATCCGCACGACGGCAAAAAAGGAAGGCGATCACTATCTCCTCAATGGATCTAAAACTTTCATCACCGGGGGGTCGGTGTCTGATTTCTACACCGTTTTTGCATACACGGACCCATCCGTCCGCTATAAAGGGATGAGCTGTTTTATTGTTGACCGGGATTGGGAAGGGGTCAGTGTAGGAAAGTCTTTCGATAAGATGGGCCAGCGCGCCGCGAATACCTCCCCGGTTAACTTTGACAATGTACGGGTGCCAGCTTCCCACCTGTTGGGAGAAGAAGGGGACGGCTTTATGATCGCCATGAAGGTGTTTGATCGATCCCGTCCGGGGAATGCGGCCGGAGCTGTGGGAGTCGCCCGCCGGGCGCTGGAAGAGTCGATTGAATATGCCAAGAACCGGGTCACCTTCGGCAAACCGATCTGGCAGCACCAGGCCATCGGGCATATGATTGCCGACATGGCCATGGAGATCGAGGCGGCGCGCCTGCTGGTCTGGAAATCGGCTTGGGCGGAAGATTCTGGGGAGCGCAACACCACCGCAGCAGCCTTTGCCAAGGCCTACGCGGCCGATATGGCGATGAAAGTCACCACCAATGCCGTTCAGGTCTTTGGCGGCTACGGCTACATGGCCGAATACCCGGTCGAGAAGTTGATGCGGGATATAAAACTTTACCAGATCTATGAGGGCTCCAGCCAGATCCAGCGCAATATCGTGGTGCGGGAGTTGTTCCGCAAATAGGGTTGTACACCGCAGCCAATCCTCCATTTGCTTGGGTCTTGCGGTGGTAGGCGATTAAGAGGAGGTATTATGAAACACTTGGAAGCAGTTGAACATAGTGAAGAAAAGACAATCCATGCCAATGGGATTGAAATTGTTTACGATACGTTCGGTGCGCCATCAGACCCAGCGATGCTGCTGATCATGGGGTTGGGAGAGCAGTTGATTGCCTGGGATGAGGAGCTCTGCCGCCAGCTGGCCGGTAAAGGCTATTGGGTGATCCGCTTCGATAACCGTGACGTGGGACTCTCGACCAAATTTGATGAGGCGGGAGTTCCAAATCTTTTGGCGCTGACCCAAGGAGCGGCAACTGAAGTTCCTTACACCCTGGAGGATATGGCAGAAGATGCCGTTGGTTTGCTGGAGGGATTAGGGGTGGAGGCGGCGCACGTTGTGGGTGTCTCGATGGGCGGGATGATCGCTCAAACCATCGCTATCAACCACCCCCAACGGGTGCTCACCCTGACCTCGATCATGTCTTCAACCAGTGACCCTCGGCTGCCTCCCCCGAAACCGGAGGCAGGGCTTCTGCTGTACGCTCCTTCTCCAACCGATCGGGCGGGGTATATCGAGTATTCGGTAAAGACCTGGCGCGTTCTTGGCGGCCCCTGTTTTCCAATCAACGAAGAAAGGATTCGGGAGTTTGCCGGGCGGGTTTACGACCGCGGGCGCCACCCGGCCGGTTTTGCCCGCCAGCTTGCCGCGATTCTGGCATCTGGCAGCCGCAAAAGCCCGCTAAAATCTGTCCATGCCCCTACCCTGGTGATTCACGGGGATGCCGATCCATTGATCCCTGTTGAAGCGGGCAAAGATACCGCCGAAACCATCGCAGGAGCAAAATTGGTCATTATCGAGGGAATGGGACACGATCTGCCGCCGGCGATCTGGCCGGAAATTGTGGCGGTGATTACAGACCATGCTGCACAAACCGGATAAAACCACCCCCATTTGATGATGCATACGGAGGCATTTTATGAAGGATGACTATATTGATGTAGAGAAAGTACTCGGTCATGAGTTTGAACCGGTGAACTTCACTTATGGTGACCGTGAGGTGATCTTATATGCGCTGGGAATCGGCGCGGCCACGGACCCGATAGACCCCAAGGAACTCGCTTTTACTTATGAGGGAAGCTCCCTGGGGTTCAAGGCGTTTCCGACTTTTGCGGTGACCTTCCCTTTCGGCATGTCCCTGCGGTTGATGTCGATGGAAGGGTTGCAGTTCAACCCGATGATGCTGCTGCACGGCGAGCAGTATCTTGAAATCGAACAGCCGCTTCCCACCGCCGCCCGGGTTACGAGCCGGGGGAGGATTTCACAGATCTATGATAAAGGCGGGGGTGCCCTGTTCATCATCGACAGCACCAGCGAAGATGAGTCCGGCCAGACGATTGCCATCAACCAGAGTTCTATCTTTATCCGCGGCATCGGCGGTTTTGGAGGGGAGCGCGGACCTTCAACCAGTCATGTCAATTTGCCCCCGGAGAGAGAGCCGGACGCGGTTCACGAGGAACACGTACCCGCCAACCAGGCCCTGCTTTACCGTCTGTCCGGGGACCGCAACCCGCTGCATGCAGACCCGGCGATGGCGGCAATGGGCGGGTTTGATCGCCCCATTCTGCACGGGCTGTGCACCTTTGGGTATGCTGCCCGGGCGGTGCTCAAACACTTTGCGGATAATGACCCTGACCGCTTTAAATCGATTAGGACCCGCTTCGCGCGTCATTTTTTCCCAGGCGAGACTCTGGTCACTGAAATGTGGGATGAGGGAGAAGGTGCAATCCTCTTCCGCTGCAAGGTGGCGGAA